>JAFNFQ010000015.1 GCA_017885655.1 Methanobacteriota archaeon
CCCTAGGCCCCATGGCCCTATCCTGACCGACCCCTAGGGCCGCATCGTTCAACGTTAATCTGGACCTTGCATTGAGACCGGAATATGTGATCGTCATGTCACGCGATACCGCCATTTTCTATGGAGTAAATGATACCGGAACTTATATAAACTAATATGCGTTATAGGCAAGCGGTGACCTTATGGAAAGTCACGAAGAGAATGTAGTAGTAGGATACGGAGAGACAAACGAGCCGGAAGCGATTCCGGTCTCCCTGGTCGAAGAGACCGAGACCGAGATCGCGTCCGAAGAGAACGTGAATGAAGAGAAGCCCACGGAGACAGAGAAGATCCCCGTCCTCATCCTCGAGTGCCGAGTGAAGGCGTCGGTCCTCAAGGGAATCGTGGACAAGGTTTCGACGTTGACGGATGAGGTAGCGGTCGTGATCGACCAGGCGGGCTGGCACATAAGGACCGTTGACCCGGCCCATGTCGCCATGATTCGCCTGGACGTCGACATGACGGCCTTCGAGCTCTTCCGCGTCTACAACCCATCGGGAGACCGGATGGAGCTGGGCATCGACCTAGACAAGCTGCGGGAGATCTTGATGTCGGCAAAGGTGACGAAGGCCATTGACCCCGTGATAAGCCTCCAGGCCTTCCGGGCATCGACCGACTACATCTTGGTCGATTTCGACGGCATGACCCGGAAGGCCTCGCTGTTCGACACGTCCTGCATCGACGAGCCCAAGGTTCCGAACCTCAAGCTGCCCAACTCCGTCACCATGCCTGCCAGCGACTTGCTGGCGGTCCTCAAGTCATGCGAGACTGTCTCGGACCATGTGAGCATCCGGCTTGACGCAGGCACGTTGACGATCATAGCCGAGGGAGACACCGACCGCGTGTCGAAGGTCTTCCAGACCGACCTGTTGATCGACCGCAGCACAGCGGAGCCCGCCGGGGTAACGTCGAAGTTCCCGCTGGACTACCTGACCAAGATAGTCAAGTCCCTGAAGGGTCTCCCGGCAATCACGTTGCACCTAGGCAACGACTATCCGGTAAAGGTCGACTTCCCAAATGGAGTCTTTCTCCTGGCGCCGAGAATCGAAAGCGACTAGGTCCCTGATGAGTCATGGCACACCAGTCATGACGAAACCCCGCAAGGGGTCGGGCCGAAGCCCAAGATGATATGATGGAACGGGAAGATTTCGAGAGACTGGAGCCGGTGAGAGTGTTCAGTCCGTGCGGTCCTTGCTTGACGCAGTACCGCTTCATCCGGGAGAACCGGATGACCGTGACGGTTGCATTCTGGAACGGAGACCATGTGGCCTTCGAGAGATTCTACAAGTGCAGCGTCCATAAGGAGCCATGCGTAAGCTGCACGGATCACTCGCAATCTCAGTATCGCGATGGCTACATGGATTGACCGGACTATATGAACTAAGTTGGTCACATAATGTCAAACCGCAACGATTCACCCAGGCGATTCGACTCATTCTTAGGCGTCCGTCCGAGGCGGATGCGGTCCGTCACGGTCTCGGCTTCCGCCGATCTCACCATGTCGGTAATGGCCGTCTATGGGTCCGATCTCACTAGGCGTATGACGTTAGATGGATACTGACCTAGCGATAGCCAGAGCTGCCGCTTTCGCCGTCAGGTCTCTGGGGGTGGGGGGGAGGAAGGGAACTTATATCTACTTAGTCATTTATGTAGAGGGCAAGGGAAGGTTCCCGAGGAAGTAGAAGTTGGACGAAGTAGTAGATAAGAATGAGTATGTGTCGGCAGGAGACATGACTGTCGTCGGGCACTGGTTCTGCCACAAGTGCAAGGCCCACTTCGGGATGCCGTGCATATCGAAGGACGACCCCTATATGATCTACCTGTGCCCGTCCTGCAAGAGCATCGAGATCGAGCGCGAGAAGGAATAGTAGGTGAACTCATGGCGAGAAGGCGGGGAGACGGCGACCTCCACATCCTGTTGACGTTCAGCAAGAAGGACGAATCAATCCTGAGGCGGACCAAAGGCCTCGTCCAGGCAAAGCTCCGGAAGGATGTGACGTGGCCGGAACTCTTCGTCTATCTCGCCAAAAGACTCTAGGGCGTGGGCGTCCATTTCCCGGCGGGCCGGTTCGAAGACGGTGATCTTATCCTCCATCTTGTCTTTTTCGCCTTCCCATGAGGAAATCCGCGAGCAAGACGCCTCCGGCGGTCACGAAGCCAGCGATGATCCATCCGATGATCATATCAGCATCCATGCTCCTGATGAACCCAAGAAGCGAGACTTATAGTTATGGGGGACAGGCATCTGTCATTCCATGCCGATCACAAGGACGAGGAAAGGGCCGACGAAGACCAGGTCAAAATGACAGTGACTTGCGGGTCTCCGTTTTGCTCCCACAACCCGCGGAGCCGCCTGAAGCCCATACTGAGCGCCAGGACGCGGCCGCGGTTCCCCCCGCAGACGAGGATGAACCCTTGGGGAGGACTGCCCTCAAGGACGAACAGCGAGACCTCCTGTCTCGCGTTGCCGTAGGAAGAGGGAGTCGTCCCGATCAGCCAATGTCGTTCTCCGGGGAATGAACCACACGCGCGTTCGACGGCACGCTTCGCGGCGTCCACACGTTCTTGCAGTCTTGGAAACCTCATGTACCTTGCAGCCGTGAGCGGTCCCATAATCCTATCTCACCGTTCTTACAGATGTCGGATCTATCTTGGGATGTCTGACCGCCGAGGACCTGAGGCTCTATGAGGACGCCTGTCATGTCGACCCGAGCCTGAAGAATAGAAGGGTCATCGTCTGGGTAGGGATGGAGCAAGGGCAGACTGGGTCTTCATTTAAAGGTCAATCTCCTCACCCGGGAGGTGGGACAAAGGCTGCCGATTTACCTCCTTATAATCACTCACCGTCAACTGAGAGAGCTGAATCTTACTCCTATACATCTGTCTTGTATGGGAATAACCGTAGCGTCTGAGATCCTCAATCTCGGAGACGCGGGCAGACTCGTTGAGCAGGACTGTTAGTGCGATGAGAATCGAACCGTCCTCGCACTCTATTCCTTCCCGTTTTACACAAGGAATCGCTTCTACGTTTCCTGTGGGACCAGTTGTCAGGAGAATGGCCTTACCATCTCGAAAATCGAGACGCCTCAGTGAATTAACGGAAACGGCACTAAGATAGAAAGAGGGACTTATCCAGAGGAGTTCTCTGTAAGAGTCTAGTCGTGGGTCAGTGACCGAATGAAGCAGTCTATCACCCTCGTGATTCGTGAGCGATTCTGAAATGCGTTCGATTCGATGTACAGGGATTCGCTGTTTTCGTCCCAGCCAATCACACTCTTCCCAATCCTCTCGTCCTCTGGGTTTCATGGCCTTCAAGATCGAAGATGGCAACCCACACAGGGCTGCCTGTGAGATTCGTTGATTATTCGATGGGTCGACGTCCGCGAGTGCACGTGCCAGAAAGCGTTTGAGAAGGTCGTTGCCATGTCGCTCGTTTCTCACGAACCATCGGTTGTACTCGCTGTCTACCCAACTCTGAAAATTCCATCCGGTACGCATTCTCCCGTCAGGTGTGTTGTCGGCAGCCCGCACGGTTAGTATGATTCGCTTTAGACCGGCGAAGGGTACGTTTGGGTTCAATTGCCACACTCCCCTCTTAACCCTCAAGACAATCCCCCGCCGCCTGAAATCTGCGAGGATTCGACGCAAGGTCACTTCAACCGATACGACCTGATCGAGGTCCTTACGGATTTCATGAGTAAGGTCACCTGTAGGTCCAATCTTTGCCAAGTGCAGTAATAGGCCAGCCTGTGATTCCGGCCTTCTGCCGACTAATTTGGGCATTTTGTAACACAACCCCTGCTATTTTGTTATGGTTAAGTGTGGAGCTTATATATGAAACCTGCCCCCAAACAGAACCAACAGAGAGGCTCAAAATGCCGAGTAAAGAAATGCGCCGTGTTCAGGAGATTGGAGGTGTTCGGAAATCGAGAGCGGTTACCCTTCCCAAGGCATGGGCTGACTATTCCGATCTGCGGCAGGGAGATGAGGTTGCAGTCTTCTGCGACGGGGTTGTCGTAATCGTTCCTCCAGGCCGTGGACGTGCAACTGAGAAGCGGGTACGGCGATTCCTCGAAGGAGAAGCGGAGTTGCCTCCATGAGCGAGGCAGAGTCCCTCAGTTTGCTCCCGATCGCGTTGCTGATCGTCGGCGTTGTGGCCGTCACTGCCGGTCTCTTACTAATGCCGGTGAGGTATGATTTTGGCGCTTTGTATGTGGTTGGCTCAATCTGCGTAAGCCTCGGCCTCATTTTGGAAGGCCTTGATTCCGGGGGCTCCTCGAGAGGGGTACTCATCGATTTCGGAGTAGGTTTCCTTCTGATTTTCATCGGTGCATTGGCGGGAAATACGTTCCTCGCCGGTGGCGTGATCGGGGTGGGAATCGGTTTCGTCGGCGCTGGGATGCTGATATTCCTGCTCGGCAAGCGCGGCCAGCCCGCAGTCGGAGGTGTCATATGATAGCTGGCGAGCGGGAGAGCGATCGCCCCAATTGGCCGCACGCCTCCTGGCAGGAGGTCTATGCGGCGATGGGGTGTAGCGTTGACATGGAAGATGATGTACAGGACGAACGGAGCGATTTGAATGGCTTCCTTATCTGAGTTGCGATTATCGGGTGCGTTCATCATCGCCGGTGACGTCGACGGCCTCAAGCGATTCTTAACATCTCTGGAGGAGACTCTTCGCCGATATGGTCTAGAACTTGTCTTTCAAACATACTCCGCGGATCGCCTCCGGGTAGTTAGAGAGGCCGACTGGAAGGAGGGTCGTCAGTGAGCGATAATCCGACCTTAGCGGCTGCACTCCAGAGACGGGACGGGGACTGGAGCATCAAGAAGTCGGCGGTCCTGAAGGTCCAGCGGGCGAGGAGGCGGGTGCCATGAACGGTGAGAATGGGTTTCAAACATCCGTGACCGAGAAGGTCTTAGACCTTCTGCGTCGGCGGGATGACCTCGGTGACAAGGGTGGTGCCCGCGAAGTCTGGACGGACCAGGCGAAACAACTCGAGGAAAGAGTTGGTCGCAAGTATGTCGTCAGTCGTCTGCTGAAATTGGTCGATGGACCGAACGGCTCGATGCTAGACGACTTGCTGAGCAATCCCGGCGGAGTGGAACTGATTTTAAATCATGTCCTACGAGGCACATCGCTTAAGTTGGAACACGAGCCCGGAGAAGAGCATCACGAGACAAAGGGAGCGATGTGGACGATTGTAGCCATTGAATCGTACCGTCGCTACCGCCTGAACGGGATGGATGAGGCTCACGCGCTCGAAGCGCTTCAGGATGACAATAAGGGGATTGGATTCGATGCCCTTCAGAAGACGTTGAGGGATGAAGGCCTTCTCAACGAGTGGCCCGTAGGATGGAAGCCAGGGGACGTTGAACTTCTCGCGAATCACCTGACTTGGGAGGATATTCGGTACTGGGTCGGGCGGGTCATCAGTGCACCACGAGCGGACCTCGTGGTCGGGATTCTACTATCGGCTCAGGGCCACTTGGCTCCTCTGTTGGCCTCGATAGGTGGCGCGATACACGGCATTCCATGGGCCCCTAGCATCAGCGCAGGCAAGAGTCGATGTGCGGAGGTACTTGTGTACCTCGGCGGGGGAAAGTGGTTTGCATTCGCAACTATCCCATTCCTGAGGTCCGCCAGGGCTGAGGGGCCGATCTTACTTGGGATTGATGAGGGTGATGAAGCGGAGAAAGATAACCCTGGAATTAAAGGGTACCTCTTAGCCTGTCACGATTGGGGTGCCAAATATGGCAAGTTCGGTGAACCTGATGAGAAGGGGAAGCGGAATCCAGAGGAAATTCCCTATGGTGGCCCGATCTTTATTACCTTTAGAAAGAAGCCATGGCCCGCCCTCGTCAGTCGGGCAATTCTCCTCGCCATGGAAGCGGCGACGGATCCGCGATTCTCTGATGACGGCGCCGGTGAAGGGTTCAGGCGTCTCCTCGCGCCAGCCGCTCTATGGTTAAGAAGAGAATGTGAGAAGGCCTCAAGAAATCGGGACGGCACGTGGGCACTCCTTCGGACGCATGAACCGGACTTCAAGGCGAAGCTCGATCGGGTCTCACAAGACTGCACTTTGCTGAGACAGCGAGACACCGCCCGCACGCTCCTTCTCATCGCCGAACTGCTTGGCGTCGACCTTGAGGCCGAGATACGCAAAAAGGCGATTGAGGAACCTGAGCTCGAATCCGAGAATGCAGTCCTCATCGAGGCCATCGAGTCGAACCCACTCTACAATCAAGATGAGGTCGCGGTCGAGGTTTTGCGTCTGGCCGTCCAAAAGTATCTCCGCGAGAGCAAGGAGTTTGTCGACCTGAGCCGTAATCGCTTCGCTGCGGTCCTCGAGGAAATAGGATATTCAAAAGATAAGGGACCAACATGGGAACGGATAGAACGTGGTCATCGTAAATTCACGGTGATTTATCCAAAACTCTTGGCGGAGATTAAGGGAGAGACGCCTTCGGAACCAAAGAAACCGCCGGAACCAGAGAAACCGCCGGTCAAGCAGGGAACGATAGACGATATAGAGCCTCCAAAGGGGTCTGTCGGGTGTGTCGGGTCTGTCGTTACTCCATATGGAGTGGAGACAAACCAGACAGACCAGACAAACCCTTTTCCTACTGACGGTCAGGACCCCATCCTCGAAGAGGCTTGCCGCCGCGCTCACGACATCCTCAATGTCCACTCACAGCGGGATATGCCCCCCGGTCTTGTCGAGGCCCAGGTCAGAGACGAGATGCAGAAGGGTGGGCATCCTTTGGCCGAAGCTCAGGTTGCTGCCTTGAGAGCCCGCCTTAAGTCGCCGCCGCCAGAATCGGGAGACGAGAAAATTGGAGGCTCACCATGACCGCTTTCCTCGAATCCCAGCCATGCGCCCTCACCTTCGACCCCAAAACCGGCGTCCTGACCTTCAAGGACACCGAGGCTTCACCCGGCATCAAGGTCTTGGAGATTCGCCTCCTCCGCCATCTCCTGGGCGATCGTCTCTGCCTCGGCAAGGACGGCAGCCTCCTGGACATCGTCTCTGGGGACGCCCCTACTCTTCCAGGCACAGAGAAGATCATCCTTGTCGACACCGACCTGATCATACTGCGTCTGGACAGGGAGGAGAACAACTGGGCAATATTGAGTTGGCCTAAGGAGACGGTCAAAGACTTGCTGACTCGAATCCACATGGGCCGTGGCAATCTCCTGCCCCTGAGACGTGCGACTGATGACGAGAAGCTTGCGACGATTCCGATAAGGCTCGGCACTCGCGAAAAGCAACCACCGCTCTGCAAAGAAGACGGGTGCAGGAAGCCGTGCGAGGACACCTGCACGCTCTGCGAGCGACCGTTCTGCACTCAGCACATGGTCCCGTGTCTCGTCGGTCCCTTCATGATGGCGGGTTACTGCTCGACCTGCTTGCACTTCCTCGGCCCGCTCCCACTGGAGAAGGTGTTGCCATGACGCGCAGGCACCAGAATGCATTATTGGAATGGAATCAGAAGTGGCTCGCTGGGCAGGGCTGTAAAGACATCAAAGTCACACCCCTGGTTCTCAGCCCGTTCACGACTGGCGGGAAGCACTACATCGTCAGGGGATGGAAGGACGGACGCGAGGTCATTGCCGATGCCGTCTCGTACTGCAACACCCGCGTCATGATCAGGCGTCTCTCATGGCTTCTCGGCCATAGTTCTCCTCACTGCCCAGCGCTGATCGCCTTCGTGATTCCTGAAGACATGCCCTTCGACCTTGACATTGGCATGACCGGACTCTCAACGGAGGTCCGCGTCGTCAGGGCTAAGGGCGTTCGACTCGGCTGGAAAGACAGGGAACCAAGACGGGCTGCCCATGCAGAGTACGGCGTCTGGGTTCGCATCCGCCCTCGGGCTGAGCAGGAGGGACCCTGATGCCGATGCGACAAATCGGGGAGACTACGCTGAGCCTTGGGTCCATGGTGGGAGGAGTCGAAGTCAAGAGAGTCTACATGAAGGCACCGAGACGTGCACGAGCCGTCTGCACCTGTGGTCATCCATGCACGACCAAGATACTCTGCGACCACTGCGGCAGGGCCTACGATTCCTATGACGACGTGGCGCTTCGAGGCGTAGATGCCAAGGGTGGACTCATCACCTTCGAGAAGGCGGAACTGGACCTCATCCGCTCGGAGTTCGAGCACGACTCTCTCCGAATTGAGGCGATAGTCTCTCTGAGTGAAGTGGCAAAGCGATTCGGGATCTCGGACTACTACTACATCCTGCCGCGAGACAGGAAGGCGCCTTTCGCGCAGACCTACGGCTCTCTGGCGGCGGCACTTCACCAAGAGGGATGGCTTATGCTTACTCGGTACACCATCGGCGGGGAGAACCAGCGGTGGGTGATCGCCAGCGACGGGCGTCTCCTTGTCGGCCATAAACTCATCGAGCTGCAGGAGGCCGACTATGTGCCGGCGCATGTCGACCAGCGGCAAGTTGACCATGCTAAAGCAGTCCTGAAGACGCTCCTCCGGAATGATTTCGATTTCCCCCCAGAACAAGACCCTGTTCTGTTGCTACTCGAACGCAAGAAAGCCGATGGAGAAGTCCTGCCATGATTCCACAGGTGGTCTCCGCCGAGATACGTTGCCCCCATGACGGCTCGCCCCTGGACGGCACCGGCTTCTGCCGGACATGCGGCCGGAACCTGAGCGGGTACTCGGTATGCCCGGAATGTCACGGGGTCGGCGAGACCGTCCAGGTCGATGGGCTGGCACCCTGTCCTTCGTGCAAGGGCGAGGGACATAGCAAGGCTGCATCCCCGGTCGACGAGGGTTGCGCTCAGGCGTCCCCGCTGGGGGACGGAGCGGATCCCGCCGTCCCCAACTTCAAAATCACCTCATGTCCGAAGTGCGAAGGCCGGGTCATGGTGTTCCGCGACCGGACGACTGGCATCTATGCGGCCAACTGCTCCCGCTGTCTGGAATACATCGAGGTCGGCGAAGCCCCGACAGAGCCGTGCCTAAATTCACCGGATGAAGGGACGAAGGTCACCACGGCCGGGACTATGCAGCGCCTCGACTCCCCTCCAGACGACGAATGGGTCCGGCGGGAATACGCGAAGGCTCTCACTCTCGTACAGGACACTCGAGCGCGGCTCGACGGGATGCTCGCCGGCGTCGAGCAGTCTCTAATCGAGATAATTGAGGGGGCGATCACGTCCACACAAGTCCCTCCTCCCTTCTCGCCCCAATCCGAGGCTGCCGGCGTCGTCGAGAAGTGCGTCGATTGCGGCTTGCTGTTCAATCAAAATCACTTGAAAGAGTGCCCCGTCGGCAGTGACGGGAAACGCTGCCCCGATTGTCTGGAAGCCCATCTAAGCCGTGAGGAGGTAGAGTAGGATGAAGCGCCACTATCCGAAACCCCGCCGAGCCTGGAGCATGGGTCGTCCTCCGGCTTCTCGAAGGCCCGACCGCAAGGCCGCCAGAACGCCGAAGTCGGACACTGACTCTCCTTCGCATGAAACGAAAGGAGAGTGAGAATATGCAATCGACTCAGCAGGAATTGAAAGAGCATGGTGCGAATGACTACAAGGAACTAAAGCGGGTCTTCGGAGACGCAGACGTGGTCGAGCTGTTCGGGGACACCGGGACGGGCAAGACGGCGTTCGCGCACAAGGTCGCGCACGACGCCATCAAGAGCGACGTCCCAGTCCTCTACGTCGACACCGAAAGGAACCTGACGCGGTTCCAGGCGGCAGTCCTCGGGGATGCGTACAGGTATGTGCCGCTCTACAAGGAACTGTCGGACCTCATACACGCCCTGCCCAAGAAGGGCAAGACGACCCCCGAGCTGGTCGTGATCGACTCGATAGGCTTCCCTGTTCTAGCGAGGTTCTCCAGGATGGACCTCCGCGAGCGGGGCGGGGCCCTCCTCGACATGATAGGGATGCTCGGGAGCCTCAAGGAATGGGCATACGTCAGGGGCGGTCAGGCGATCGTGACGAACCAGCCGATAAGCGAGCTGGCGGAGGCCCAGGGCAAGCCCCACAGGGCATTCGGTGACAAGGCGCAGTTCGGGGCCAAGGAACTCCTGGAGCCTTTCGTGGTCGAGAAGGGGCCCGGCAGGACGCTCATCCACATCAAGGCGCACCGCTCCCGACAGTTCGGGTTCGGGACANNCGGAGATTACATCGTGGACGTCGAGACGGACGGCTGCACCTGCAGGGACAACTACTACAGGGACAGGCCGTGCAAGCACATCGATGCCGCGCGTGCGCTCGCCGAGGGTAAGACGGTGGAACAGGTCAGGGATGAGAGGTGGAAGCGGACAAGGGATGCGATCCTGGCCAACGTGGACCTCATCATGGGCACGGACAGGGAGGGGACTTGATGTCCGGCGAGGACGGGGACACACTCGAGGAAAGTGTCACGCGCGGGTCGGGGATCTCCGTCAAGGGGAGCAGCAGAAGGAAACGGGGCCGACCGCCGGTACCGCGGCAGACCGCCAACAGGGCCAGGGCGATGCGCCTCGCCGGGAAGTCGTGGTCACAGATCGCCGATGGACTCAACCTCGGGAGGACCACGGTAAGGAGGCTGTGCGAGGGATTGCTGGAGGATGGACTGAACGATAACGGGCACGGTCCCGACACGNNTCGGCGGGGATGAGCGCCCCCGCGACCAGGGGGAGGATGCGTCATGAGGCTGCACAGGTGCCATAATTGCGGTCACCCGGTCGACAACATGGGCATCAGGGTCAGATTCCTCTGGCACTGGCGGTACTACTGCTCGTGCTGCTGGATGCCCTACCCGGAAGGCGTCCTTAGAGCGGAGAAGACTTGCAGTCAGGTCGCTCGTATCACGAGAACGGACCGATGGGGATCCCCTCGTCCTCTGGATTCATCAATGTTGAGAAGGAGGACTGACTGAGATGAGCGAATTCGATGATGTCGTTATGGGATTACAAGAACAGATTAACAAGCTAAATGAGCGCATCCGCGTCCTCGAGACCGACCTCGCCGCCGCCAAGAAATGTCAGTTCTGCGAGGAACCTCGGTTGCCTTGGTGTTTGAAGCATTACAACGAGGAGGTCGCTCTTGATGTGGCCGAACGAAAGTCCGTTGAGGGGTCACACCCGCCGGATGCCCGCGAGCCTGAGCCGGATGATGTTGCGAGCGGGAGTTTCAACGAAGCGAAACCCTCCGGCACACCCCTACTGCCTATTTGTGGTAAAGTATTCTTCACTTCCCGTGAGAAGAATTGGGAGGGAAGGAGAAGAACGGCAGTATGCACAAAGTTGCCGAATCACAAAGGCTGTCATGGTAAGAAGCCCCCCGCCAAGAAGTCTCACCCGTCGGAGACCGACCTACATCTCAAGACTCAGAACGAGCACGACAGCATCGAACATCAATCACCGCCGGAGGCCCACAAGGAAGAGAACTATCCTTTCTATCTCAACAGAAATCAAATGCTGAGAAAGAGGGTGGAATGACAGCTAGCCTCGCACGCATCAATGCAGCCAGTTACGTGCGGGCTCACGCGCAGGATGCTGTCGAGGAGTTGAACCGCGAGGTATCCGACTATGCGGAATCGAGAGGGTTCATGGTCGTCAGATCGTACACCGACATCTGCAATGGCGGGCGGGTCCGTTCCTCTCTCCCAGCGCTTCTCAAGGATTCGCGCAAGCACCGTTTCTCGCTCATCATATTCACCTCGCTCTCGGACCTGCGCGGGCACGGGGAGGCGTTGAAGGTCCTACGGGGCATCAGGGAAGCCGGTTGTGCGTGGCATTTCATCCGGCAGCCGGAACTCAATTTCGACGGAGGGAAGGATTCTGCCAAGGCCGACGGGATGCTATCGCTGATGTCTGCGCTTGAGGCAGACAAGCAGGACAGGGAGGGACGAAGGGGGCAATCCATCCGGGCAGCCCTGGCTGAAAGGAAGGCGAGGGGCATCATGCTCGGGCGGCATCCAGCCATGTGTAGCTGCGGCAAGCACGAAAAGCGTTCCCAAGTCGAATCAGACGGGAGGGGGACCGCGTGATCACGGACGACTGGGAATCCATCAAGGACTTCGTGGACGACCACGGCAACCTCCCTTGCGGATGCAGCGAGAAGGACGTTGAATCATGTAGGCACGATCTCTGCTGGTGCTGCAAGGGAACGGGGGAGATTCCGAGCCCCGATGGGACCGTGAACTGCGGCCATTGCGGAGGGACGGGGTACGTCGAGGTCGTGAAACCGCCGAGACCGCCCGCCTTCACCAGGAGGCTCGATGACTGACATGAAGGCCGCCCTCTATGCTCGAGTGTTGGAATCCATGAAAACCGAAAGGGGTGACCCCTGATGCCCAAGCCCCCTCGCATAGCCATTTACGTCAGAGTCTCCACCCTCAAGATAGAGCAAGAGCACGGACTCATCAGCCAGGAGAGAGCCTGCCGATCATTCATCGAGTCAAAAGAGTGGAAGGATGCTGAGGTAAAGGTCTACGTCGACAAGGTATCGGGAAGAAAGGCAGAAAGACCGCAACTGAAACAACTCTTGCATGATGCCGGGATGAATCATCTTCAGGCCGTCGTCACCTTTCGACTTGACAGACTCACCAGATGCGGGATTGGAGAGCTGCTCGATGTCTACAGGCAGTTCAAGAAGTATCACGTCAAGGTCTACAGCGTTGAAGAGAAGCATATAGACCCAGATGGCGATCCCCTGCTCGTCGAGTTTTTCCTTTCCGGCCTCGCCTTCGCTGCCGCCATCGAGTCCCGGGCGATCGGTGAACGGGTCGCAAGCGGAATCGCCACCAAGAGGCTGGAGGCTGCTCAAAGGGGCGAGGACTTCGTTTGGGGGAAGGCGCACAAATCGAAGCTCAGGGCAGACCCTTCGATACCATGGTCTATTGCCGCATTGCGCGACAGTGGCTTCTCTTGGTCCGAATGTGCATCTGTCTTCAAAGTAGGCCGGACGACAGCAAGGAAGCTATGCCTATTAGGTCAAGGGCGGAATCTGAGCGAGGTTAGGGAGTACGGGGCAGGGGTGAAAGCCGCAAATGGCATCTCGTCAGATTAGACCTCTAACGGGCATAGTAGTTATATCCTCGGAGGGCACTCCCGTCAATGGTCGTGAGGTCGGGGAAAACTCACGTCTAGAGGATGGACATGGAAACTCCCGCGAAGAGCCACAACACCCACGCGGGGACGGACGGGACAGCGAGATTAGCAAGGACTCGGGGACTATCGCCGACGGCGATGCCGTCGTGAGAGTCACCGATGTCCTGGAGCGATTCCACGCGAACACGAAGATAAGGCTGGGTCCGAAGGCGCACGAGGACTATGCGAGGCGCTTCAAGGATTTCGCTGAGCACAGCGGGCTGGAGGCATGCACGAAGAGGCAGCTCGCAGGACGCAAGGGCAAGGTCATGTTGCTGGACTATCTGGCGACGGTGCCACGCCCTTCTTGGCAGTGCGTGATCAGCTTCCTGAAGTCAGTCTGGATTCACGGCGTCGGTCTACCCTGGCCTATCGACATGACAAAGGACGTCGGGAAGCTCCCTCACGTCAGGCGGAGGTCGAGCCCGGGCGATGCCCTGGTCAAGCAATGGGCCTCTGCGCTTTCGCACGAGGCGGACCTGTACGACAATCTCATTTGGCTCCTGCTCTCACAGTTCGGATGGAGGCCGTCGCACGTCGCAAGAATGCGATGGCGGAATATCCAGGTGGACGCATCGGGCAGACCAAGCGCAATCTTGGCGGACGGCACCGAGTCGGGATTCAAGACGAGTGCCCCGGTCGCTGCATGGCTTCCGCCGGATGTCGTGCAGACGCTTGAGGCTTGGAAGAGGGAAGTGCAACCCTACCCGGAACATCCAATAGTACCATGGCGATCCCTCAAAGGTCGAATCGAAGCCGGAAGAATGGCTGACAGCGGCCATATCCTGGACCACTGGAATAAGATGAAGCGCAAGTGGAGACTCCCATCCCTGAGGCCCGTGGATTGCCGCCATTGGGTGGCCACGACCTGCCGGAAGGCGGGTCTATCGAAAGCGGCCTCTGCGTATCTGATGGGGCACGACCCCACAACGGGGGAGTCTATGAGGGACTGGTACGACGCACCCCAAGTCGAGGACATCCTGGCGGAACAGGCTCAATGTATGCCGAGGGGACCGTTGGGCACCCTTGAGCCGCCGGAGGTCAATCTCGTCGAGGGGTTGCCGACTGATGCCGTGGATATGCTGAAGCAATACCTGGCAGGGCAGATCGGCACTATGGAACTCGCAACGCGGCTTGAGGAAATCCGTATGAAGGCGGTTGTGCCCCCCGGTTCGCTGCTCAAGCCATGATTTTATCAACCGGAATCCCTACTCGCAAAGTTCTTTATCGCCGGGCACCTTCGGCGCATCGCGGCCGGGATGGGGTAGCCTGGTCATCCTCGGGGACTGTGGATCCCTGAACCCGAGTTCAAATCTCGGTCCCGGCCCTCCCGACATCATCGGTGACGTCCACGCCAACGAGCCTTTGAACGTTTTCGACCCCGAGATTTCAGGTGCATAGCCTTTAATAGACCCGCCTCGATGAGTGACTCCGCAGGGCTCGAAGGCGAGGACAAAGCCGGAGTCTTGCGAATTGCACTCCGAGGCGTTTGCGATGATAAAGCAAGCGGAGAAGGACTACTCGCCTGTGGAACAGGAACAAAGGGTCAGGGAATTTTGGAAGAAGACGAAGTCGTATGAGAAGACGCGGCAATTGAGGGCGTCTGGTCAGGATTACTATTTCGTCGACGGACCGCCGTACACGACAGGATCTATCCATCTAGGAACCGCCCTGAACAAGACGATCAAGGATATGGTGGTTCGCTGGCGGCGCATGAAGGGCTACAACGTCCGGGACCAGCCCGGGTTCGACATGCACGGTCTGCCGATCGAGGTGCAGGTCGAGAAAAGCCTGGGCATCACGAACAAGAAGGAAATTGAGGAGTTCGGAATCGAGAAGTTCGTAACGACATGCAAGGATTTCGCCACCGGCTTGCTCAAGCGGATGACCGAGCAGTTCTCCTCTCTGGGGATTTGGTTCGACTGGGACCATCCTTACAGAACGATAGACAATTACTACATAGAATCGAACTGGTGGACAATCAAGAGGGCCCACGAAAGGGGGCTGTTGTACGAGGCGATGCGCACGCTCACCTGGTGCGCAAGGTGCGAGACCACCCTAGCCGAGGCCGAGATCGAGTACTGGGACGAGACAGATCCTTCGATCTATGTGCTTTTCCCGTTCCGATCTAGAGCTGGGGAGAGCGTGCTCATCTGGACGACGACGCCTTGGACGATACCCGCCAATTTGGCTGTCGCGGTGCATCCGAAGCTCACCTATGCGAGGGTCGGCTTCCAAAAAGAGGGAAGGTCGCACCAAGCCTGGATGCTCGAGAGCAACGTCGAGAAGGTCATGGCAGACGCGGACGTCCAGAAGTACGAGATTGGCGAACGCCTCCAGGGCGACAAGCTCGCCGGCTGGGTTTACACTCATCCTTTCGAATCCAGCATCCCTTATCAGAAGAGCGTCAGCGGTCAGTGGGTTCATCGCGTTCTCCTTTCAGAAACGGTGACGGCGGAGAATACGGGTGTCGTTCACATCGCCCCGGGCCATGGGCCCGAAGACTTCGAAATCGGCCAAGCCCACCAGATACCGCTCTTCTCTCCGGTCAACGAAGGAGGGATATTCACCGCCGAGGCAGGCGCCTATGCGGGCAAGCATGTCAAGGAAGCGAACGCCACGATACTGAGCGATCTCGCTGCCTCAGGACATCTCCTCGCCTCTGGCCAAGTGACCCACAGATACGGGCATTGCTGGCGATGCCATCAGCCGGTCCTGTACAGATTGACGACTCAGTGGTTCATCAAGGTCAGCGATGTGAGAAACAGGATGCTGGAGGAAGTAGACAGGATAAAATGGACGCCGGACTGGGCGGGATCGTCCAGACAAAAGGAATGGACCACGAACCTCAGGGACTGGTGCATCACCAGACAGCGGTACTGGGGCACCCCCCTGCCGGTTTGGCGGTGCGCGAAGTGCGGCACACTGAGGGTCATCGGGTCGGAAGCTGAACTGCGCGAAGGGGTCAATTACACTCCTGGCATGGACCCGCACCGACCCTGGATCGACAAGGTATTGTTCAAGTGCCCCAAGTGCGGGGACACACAGAACAGGGTCAGGGATATCGTCGACGTTTGGTTCGACGCGGGCATCTGTTCCTGGGCGCAACTCAACTATCCGCAGGTCGAAGGAGAATTCAAGCGTTGGTGGCCTACCGACTGGATTTCCGAGGCGCACGACCAGACCAGGGGCTGGTTCAATTCGCAGCTCGCTGCGAGCGTCGTCGCGTTCGACCGCGCGCCATACGAATCCGTGCTGATGCATGGCTGGATGCTTGGCTCGGACGGCCAAGCGATGTCCAAGAGCCTCGGCAATTACGTCGAACCAAGTGAGGTCATCCAGAAGTACGGCGTCGACTCCCTGCGTCTATATCTCCTGAAGACGAAGCCCCCGTGGGAGGATCTCACGTTCAACTGGGAGGAAGTGAAGAACACCCATCGGTCGCTCAACATACTTTGGAACGTCTACAAGTTCGCGACGCTCTACATGGCGATGGACAATTTCGACCCTCAGGCGCACAGCTTGGACAGCCTCATGAAGTACATGAAGCCTGAGGACAAGTGGCTCCTTTCCAAGATCGAGCGGTTGAAGATGACGGTCAGCGCTGAGATTGAGGTCTACAATCTGCACAAGGCCTGCCGGGCACTAGAGGATTTCACACTAAACGACCTTTCCAGATGGTATGTGAGGCTGGTCAGGGACAGGACCTGGGTGGAGGGTGGCGACAAGGGCAAGCTGGCCGCGTACAAGACGTTGCACGAGTCCCTCACGAGCCTATGCAAGCTTCTTGCCCCATTGACCCCGCATGTCGCCGAGACGATGTACCAGAACCTGGACGGGCGCTTCCTGACCGTGCATATGTGCGCCTGGCCGAATGTGAATGAGGACCTCATCAACGGCGATTTGGAGGTCTCGATGGCAACCGTGCAGGAGCTGGTCGAGCTCGTGTCGCAAGCCAGACAGGAAGCTAAAATGAAGTTGAGGTGGCCGATAGCCCAGATAGCTATCAAGGATCCCAGCGAAGGTGCCCGTCACGCTGTGAACATGCTGAAGGACATCCTCCTGCAACAGGCGAACGCGAGGTCGCTGGTGATACTCGAGCAGGATCAGGAATTCGAGGGTTTGAAGCTGAAGCTCAAGCCGGACGGAGAAGCCATAAGCAAGGTCTACAAGGCTTCCTGGAGCAAGATAGTCACGATGCTCATGACGCGAGAGCCATCCGAGGTGAAGAGGGCGATCGACAAGGGCGAATACAAACTGGGAATCGATGGACAGATAGTGAAAGTCCAGCCCTACATGATATCCTTCGACAGGCAAGTGCCAGAGGGCGTGAAGATGATCCAGACTCCTCACGGCACGTTGTTCGTGGACATGCGGATCACGCCCGAGGTCAAGGCGGAGGGCTTCTCGAGGGAGATCATTCGCCGGATACAGCAGATGAGGAAGGACATCGATCTGCCGGTGGAGGATTTCGTCAGAACCGCAATCAGGGTCCGGGCCGAACTGGCGGAGATGATCGAGAGTCAGAAGGGCCACATAGCGACTGAGACCCGCTCCCGCGTTCTTCGAGTGGATCAAGCGGAAGTGAACGAAGAGTACGGCGTCGAATGGAACGTTGAGGGCGAGACCATGCTCATAGGCATCACGCCGCTGCACATGGGCGAGGCAATCGCGCAGTTCACGAAGATTGAGGGCATTGCACAGAACAAAGCGATGACCCTCTTCGACGCTGGATACAAGACTTTGACGGCATTGAGCCAGGCAACACCACAGGAACTAGTCGCAATCGAGGGAATCGGAGAAGTCGACGTCAAGAGAATCAAGGAGTACTCGACGAGGGCGCCCCCTCCCACGATGCACGCTTGCGCCACCTGCGGTGCGGCAGTCAAGGTGCTAAAGGGGCATTGCTGGCGGTGTGCCGAGTCGCTTGAAGGAGTATCGGTGCCAGCAGAAGAGCTGGTGGCATGTCCGAACTGCAAGAGCCCCGTGAAGAAGGGATTGGAACTGTGCCCAACCTGTTCCGTGCCCATTAGGGGAGCCCTAAAGCAGAATACACCGGAGCCGCCGCCCCCTCCCCCGCCACGACCGCCTGTCGAGGCCAGGCGTCTGCCTCCGCTGAAGGAGTCCTCAACGTATCTGGTGAAGGAGGCACAGCCTGGAGAAGCGTATGTGCTGTTCAAATCAGGGCTTGTTGGCGGGAAGAAAGGCATGTGCGTCACGCGCGTCTTCCCGCAGAAAGTCAGAGAGCAGTACGAACTGTCCGGATTGCCGATCATTTGGCTCTCCAACATCGGAAAGGAAGATTCCGTGAGGCCAAAGGACCTCGAGAAGCTATCCTTGCTGCTCGAACAGTTCCTGACGAAGGAGAGCGGGCTGGTCTTGCTCGACGGCATAGAATATCTGATCACGAACAACAACTTCCTGACGGTCCTGAGGCTGGTTCAGTCCTTGAGGGATCAGATTGCGGTGAACAAGGCCACTCTCCTTCTGTCGGTGAACCCGTCGACCCTCGACAGCCACCAACTCAATCTGCTCGAGAGAGAGGTTGACGGCGTCATCGACCTGACCGCGCCGGTTGGCTGACATCGCACTATGGCGGCGGACCTCGCCTCCTATTCGCCATTCTGGCGGGCACGCCATTGGCGGCGGATTGGTAGGCTTCCGCGAGCTTCGGGACGCCCTTGAAAGCGGATATCTCCGCGGGCTTCACCCACCTGTACTCCGCGTGTTCCCAATCGAGACGCACATTGCGAGTGTCGACTTCGAAGGTGTAAGGATGAACGATGAATAGGCGATCTCCGTTTCGGGCATAGACGGGCTCGCCCGTTGCGGCCAACACGGGGTCGGCTATTCCGACCTCCTCGCTAATCTCCTTCAATGCCCTCTCCAAGAAGACCTCGTCTCCCTCGACATATCCCGAGACCCCCGCCCAAGTCCCCTGGAAAGTGCCAACCTTCGCGCTCCTCCTCAGAAGGAGTATCCTGCCTCGATTCCGGAGAAAGCATGTCACGACATCGTACGATGTCACGTCCCTGACGCGCACGGTGGCCTTATCCGCGTCCACCTCAACCCACTCGCCGTCGTGGAGCACGTCCGGCGGTATCCCGTATACGGCCGGAATCTTGCCGATGACGGCGCCGACTGTGACTATTGTGTCGGGCCTTTCGACAATGATTGCCGCCGGGGCCCTTCCTCGCCGCGCCAATCCATAGAGAATGTAGGAGCCCACCGTACTTCCTTTCCCGCCAGGGAACGCAAGAATTCGCCCGCTCACATTCCGTCCGGAGAGGGGGCTGTGCGTGTCTATGATCTCACCGGTTGTCGGGGCGACACCGCCAAGGAATGAAATGGGATTTGAAGAGACCATGGCAGGGCCTTGTCCCCTCCCGCCAAAGAGCCTCTTCGCTTGGATTCTCATGAGTACCTCCTCAGCAACTTCGCCAAATCCTCGAGGATCACCTTCTGCTTGCACAGCGACGGGAGGTAGTATGCGCCTTTCCCTGATGGCGTCGCCATCGTCTTGAACATGTAGTAGAGCGGAGAGACTTCCAGGCATGTGTCTGCCCAGACTCTCCCGCCGAATCTCTCGATTGTCTTGACCGCGTCCCCGGCTCGCGACTTCGCATCCCTGCTCGAGAAAACCCAAACCGGTAATTTCGGGCGGTATCGTTTCATGAGGACGGCGATTGCTTCGAGTTCTTTCGCTGACAATTGAGGAGAGCCGATGCCGATCGCGTCCGCCTCCTCTCCTGTGGAAAATGACCTCTGTGCATCCTTCAGGTCCTTCTCGGTGACTCTGATTGTCCTCAGCCGTCCGTGGAGGGAATTTCGCCACTCAGGTGTCCTCTTCTCGACGTGGAACAGCGTCGCGTCACTCGTTGACGCCAGGGCTGCCCCGAACCATTTGAGATCCTCGTCCGACCCTGGTAGCTTCTGGAAGTATGGTATCTCGCCATCGAGCATCGGTCCCAGCGCGAGCCCCAACAAGGAATAGCGCATGCCGCCCAGTTTCGCCTCAACATTGACTTTCACGCCTGCTTTGCGATTCTCATCGAGATGGAGTCCGAACTCTGGAGTGAACCCGGTAACGGCGGATGAAAGCGCGGAAGGGCCGCCCTCGCGGTTCGTGCGCGCGCCCAGGACCGCGTTGGCGTAGATGGCCGCCGAGGATTCGGCCCAGGCCAGGTGCTCTCCTTTGGATGGTGGTTGACCTATGAGATATGGGGTGCAGGAGTACGTCTCCTCCACGCCAATTCCCCTGTACGCCTCGACTATCTTCATCTGTTTTTCCGCATATTCCTTCGGCACACCCATCTCGCGCCATCTCTCGAGGTCAATGGATATCGGGTTCACCGTGGTCTTCACTCTCACCGAAACATCGTGGCAGAAATCCTCCAGGAACTCCAGACCGGTGTCGCCTATCGTGAGATACGACGCGCCGGAGATGTGGGCCCAAGTCACCGGAATTAGCCTTCCCGCGCCATGGACCTCGCCGAGCGTGACCAGGAGCTTCATCGCCGTCTGCTCGGATGGTCTGCCATCCTGCAGCAGCTTTTCCTGCTCAGGTGTGAGATACATCGAACTTCGTGAGCTCCTCTATGGTTTCTCTGGCGATTTCGAACGGGCCCTGTTTCTGCGGTGAATGCCTCGCAATCTTGATCCGCACGGACACGACATCCTCGCGGTCGGTCAAGACTGCCTTTCCCATGTAAGCCTCTTGTTTTCCCAGCCTCAGATGCAGGATACCATTGTCATCGACCATCTTCCCGCCAGATTGAAGAATGGTGTCAACGAGGCTCTCGCGGTGCAATAGCCGCCAGAAATCCTTGATCGCCCTCGAACTGTCGGTCCGCGCACTCATGACGAGAATGGGGTTCCTGTTGTAGCCCTCTGTCCTCGCGACCGTCAGTCTCGCTTGAGGGCAGATGAATCCCAGCGCCTTCACGACCTTCTCCTGATCCTCCGTGGCGTGGCAGTACGTCCTAAGCTCGAGCCAGGCGAACATCTCATTTCCCTTCGGAGATTATCTTCTCGATGATGGCGGTGGCTTGGGTCCTGTAGGTCGTCAGGTCCCCCTCGTTCACTATCACATGGTCAGCGAGGGCAATGACCTCGCCCAGCCCCCAATTTAGCTCCCTCGCGTCCCTGGCTCGGAACTCCTTCTCGTTGGCGGGGTCGTCTTTCCTCTTCCTCTTCATCATCCGGCGCATTCTAGTCCCAGGTGACGAATGCACTGCGACCACGCACAATCCGTCCGGGAACGCTGCACGATAAACAGCTAATTCTGTGGGCCCTCTCACACCGTCCACCAGACTGAGTCCGCTTGATATCCTGGGCAACGTCCGCTTCGCCCAGATATCGAACCCGTGCTTCTTCCTCTCTTCATTGGCGAAGTTGCCCACATCCGGATCCTTGACAGGTATTCCTGCCTTGGCTGCCTCCTCTCGGACGACATCGCCCATCCGGATGACTGCGAAGCCCTTCGACCGCGCTATTTTCAGGAATTCCTCCTTGCCGCAGGCGGGCATGCCTGTTACGCAGACGACCTTCAATGGTATCCCGCATCAGCAAAGGCCCTATCTATTAAGGACTTACTCCCAGACTGCAGGCTGGAAGGACGGGGTCGTGTTGGAGACGCGCCCCGTCTACCAGCCTATTTTGGGCGATGACCTAGCTGCGCGGCGGCATGCCAGGGGGCGGTGGGTACTGCTGCTGCGGTGGCGTATAGGACGGAGGGGTCGCACCAGGCTGCGGAGCCTGCTTCGGCTTCATGGGGAAGATGGGAGCCACCGTCCTCCCGTATACCTCATTCAGCACTTGCGCGAGGCCGGTGTAGATCGCGGA
>JAFNFQ010000016.1 GCA_017885655.1 Methanobacteriota archaeon
GTGGCGCCCCACCCAAACTGCCCACCTACCGTTGTCCCTCCGAAGAGGTAAGCCGTACGACCCCAAAAGGGCGGTGTTTCATTGTTCTCTCGGAACCTGCCTAGCGACAGGCCCTGGTAACGAGTCCCGCCTACACTACACATTCAAAATCATACGGCAGCGACAGGCTGCAGTAAAGCTCCACGGGGTCTTCGCTTTCGGGTGGAAGATACTGGACTGTGCACCAGTACATCAGTTTCACCGGCTTCTAGGCGGGGACAGTAGAGCTCTCGTTGGGCCTTCATGCAAGTCGCCAATTAAGCGACAAGGTATTACGCTACCTTAAGAGGGTCATAGTTACCCCCGCCGTTTACCGGTCCTTCGTCCCCTTGAAAGAGGCTTTCAGATACCAGCACTGGGCAGGCTTCAGCGGCCATACAAAACCTTTCGATCTGGCGGCCACCTATGTTTTTAGTAAACAGTCGGAGCTCCTTGGTCACTGCGACCAGCCTCTCGCGAGGCTGGCACCCCTTATTCCGAAGTTACGGGGCCAATTTGCCGAATTCCCTCGCCTAGATTATCGCCGACACGCCTAGGGCTTCTCACCCAGGGGCACCTGTGTCAGTTCTAGGTACGAACTAACAAGCTGACCCCACTGAAGCTTTCACTGGCACCAAGGATAAGCCGAAGGAGACATTCGTCCCCCTACTCGCGCATTCGCCCGCTTCTCGCCATTACGGCCTCCACGGGTTTAGACGCTTGAATGCCCTGGCTAGAGCACTCGGACTACCTAGATGCTTACGACAGTGGGCAGGGGCTTGCTAGGTGCTGGAATATTAACCAGCTTCCCTTTCGTGCATCTCGGTTAAGGATGCGCTTAGGATCGACTAACCCTCGGCTGACGAACATTGCCGAGGAACCCTGGCCCTTTCGGCGGCACGGATTCTCACCGTGCTTTGCTGCTACTCCTACCAGAATCCTCATCCGAACGCGATCCACCTGACCTCACGGCCAGACTTCTCATCGCGCACGGCGCCTCTCTACAAAATCACCTTGCGGTGTTCCATGGTATCGGTGACCGACTTAGCCCCGTCCATTTTCAGGGCCCGTTGTCTCGGCTGGTGAGCTGTTACGCTATCTTTGAAGGGTGGCTGCTTCTAAGCCCACCTCCCAGCTGTCTGAGACAGCGAACTCCTTTCCATATTGCACTTAGTCGGTACTTGGGGACCTTAACCACAGGCTGGGCGGTCTCCCTTTCGGACACCAAGCTTACCCCGGGTGCCCGACTCCCCGAGTCTACGGCGACCACAGGTTCGGAGTTTGACAGGGCACCGACGGATTTCTCCGCCTAAATGCCCAATCAGTAGCTCTACCCCATAGTCTGCCTCGTCGGAGGTCCAGCTGCGACTGGTTGCGAGAGGAACCAGCTATCCCCGGCCTAGATTGGCCTTTCACCCCTATGCCCAGGTCATCCAAGTGATTTGCACATCAACATTGGTTCGGTCCTCCACCCCCCTTTCGGGGGGCTTCAACCTACCCAGGCATAGATCGACCGGCTTCGGGTTTCGCACCAGTGACTCCTCGCGAGCACACGACGTCCCTCGCGCCTTGCGGCGTTGCGGACCTGTTGCTTTCGCTACGGCTTCCCCCGTGAAGGGGTTAACCTCGCCACTGATCAGAACTCTCTGGCCCGTTATTCACAACGGATAGCAAGACGGCGCTCCACCCTTTCGGGTTTCTTCGCTTTCCCGCCTTACATGTATGTAACTGTTTGGTTTCAGGCACTTTGCACCTCCCGTCAGGGGTACTTTTCAGCTTTCACTCACGCTACTACTGCGCTATCGGTCTCGGGACGTATTTAGGGTTGGAAGTTTATGCCTCCCAAATTCACGCGCGATATCCAACGCACGCTACTCTGGATACCCCGAATCTCCGTCCGCGCTTACCTCTACGGGTCTTTCACCCTCTACGGAGCCACGTTCCAGTGGACTTTGAGTTCACGCGGTAGGGAGTACCAGGGTCCAAACACCACATCTCCCCTCACTTTCATGAGGGGATTCGGTTTGCCCTGTACCCAGTTCGATCGCCTTTACTATGGGTATCTCGATTGATTTCTTTTCCTCCCCGTACTAGGATGCTTCAATCCCGGGGGTTCCCTTTGGTTACCCAATGCCCCGAAGGGCAAGAAGTCTCATTCGGTAGTCGCCGGATCAAATGTTCCATGCGCATACCCGGCGCCTATCGCGGCTTGGCACGACCTTCATCGGCGCCCGAGCCGAGCCATTCCCCAAACAGTGGAGTTAGCCGCTGACCTGTCGGCTTAGCACACGTCCAGGCTACATATGAGTGGTATCAACGAACGCTGTGCATCGGAGACTTTAGGAGTCCCCTCCAGTGTTCTCTACCCTTCCCCGCAATCGTCTCGCGGCGACCCGGGTGCACGTGAAGTCTCCCAAGCTAAAACAGGGATGCCATCATTTCTATGGTGCATTGCCCTTGCTTTGGAGAGCAGAAACATATGAGCGAGCGTGATATATAAGCCTTGCTTAGCGCGCGATGCGTCGCGACAATCACTCGCGATCCCTTTTCCTCTCGCCGCAAAGATCCTCTCGTTAGTATCAAGATGCCTCCCTTGATTAGGTGTCACGATGCGTTGGCTGATCGAGCTTTCCGGGGAGCATCCGACCCTCCCTAGCGCCGAGGCGGCAGCCTGCTTCGAGGCGCTGAAGGCGCGTGCGACGGACGTCGAGGTCGACGGCGCGCTGATGACGTTCGCAGCCGAAGCGAAGCCAGAGCTCGTGGCGGAGAGACTCGCGTTGAGTCACTTCGTCAACGAGGAGATTGCGACGGGAGCTTTCGAGGACATCTTGGCGGCTTCGGAGAAGCTCGACTTGGCGGGAGCGAGGTTCATGGTGAGGGCGCCCGCCCGCGGCGGTTCCGTGAGAAAATCGGTTGAGGAGAAGATTGGCAAGGCGCTCGCGGGGACCGGAAAGGTCGATCTAGGGCAACCCGAGGTCACATTCAGGGTGCACGAAGGCAAGAAGTGGCACCTTTCCAGGGTCCTGTGCAAGGTGAACCGCACGGAGTTCGAGAGGAGGCGCCCCGCCAATAGGCCCTTCAAGAAGCCCGTCATGCTCCATCCCCGCCTCGCCCGCGCGCTCGTGAACCTGAGCAGGGTCTCATATGGCGGGAGGCTGCTCGACCCGTTCTGCGGGACGGGAGGGATCCTCCTGGAGGCGTCGCTAGTCGGCGCTGAGATCGTCGGATCCGACATCGACGGCGAGATGATTGCGGGCTCGAGGAAGACGCTGAGTCACTTCAATCGGACTGGACGTCTGATCATGGCGGACGTGGGGAGACTGCCCTCGCTCGTCGAGAAGGTCGACGCGATAGCGACAGACCCGCCATACGGTCGGTCGTCGAGCACGAAGAGTGAGTCGATCGAGTCGCTCTACCCGAGGGCTTTCCAGGCGTTCGGGCAGCTGCTCAAGCCCGGAGCGCATCTGGCCATCTGCCTCCCTGAGGAAAGGCACACGACTATGGCGGGGCCGGACCTGAAGCTCGAGGAGACATATCCGGTCCGCGTCCATGGATCGTTGACTAGGCACTTCACGGTCTTCTCTAGGTCACGCTGATGCTGACCTCGAGCTCCTTCGTCGGGCCGAACTCCATGTCGCCTCTCACTGGGAGCACGAACTCGACATGGTTGGAGCCGCTGGAGTTCACAGAGAAGGTGACGTTCACCGACTGGTTGAGTGTCAAGAGGACGGTGAAGTTGTCGGAGTTCACGGTCTCGTTGAATCCGGAGCCCGTGTAGTTTAGAAACATGACGGTGAGATTGGCGTTACGCAGGTTCACTATGTCGGCGGAACGCAATTTGACGGTGATGTACGCGTAGGTGTTGCCGGTGTTCGCGATCGTGAAGTTGGCGGTGGTGTTCGTGCCCGACGTCACGTTGACGGTGAAAGGCGTTGGTGCCTCAAAGGCAAAGTCCGGGTTCTCCGGCACGATGACGAGAGGTCTGGGCACGAAGGCCGCGAGGAAGACCACGACGGCAACGACCCCTACCGCCTTGCGCTTGAGGCCGAGCTTCGTGATGTCGTTGAGCGGCGGCGGATGCTTCGCGCCCAGGAGCATGATGAAGAGCGCGATGATGAGCCAGCTCTCATAGACGAAGAGGCCGAGGAGAAGCATGGTGAGGATTGTGAAGTAGCTCAGGTACTTCGCGCGGTCGCCGAGGACGGCACGGGCAACGTGACCGCCGTCAAGCTGCCCCGCGGGGAGGAGGTTCAATGCGGTGACGAAGAGCCCGACCCAGCCGGCGAACGCTGTCGGGTGGATCCGGGCGTCTGCGGGAAGCGGGAAGAACATCGCGAGGAACTCGTAGAGGTACGAAGGCAGGGCGACAGCGTCGCCGCCGACGACCACCGCCGTCCTGGGGTCGCGTGAGATGAGGAAGAGTCCGATGAGCGTGACCGGGATGGCCACGGCGAGGCCGTAGAGCGGGCCGGATATCCCTATGTCCAGCAGGGCCTTCCTGCTAGGTATCGGGTCCCGCATGCTTATGACCGCGCCGAAGGTCCCGAGCGGCGGTATGGAGGGAACGAAGAATGGCAGAGACGCCGCGACCTGGTACTTCTTGGCGGTGATGAAGTGCCCCATCTCGTGGATGCCGAGGATGAGCATGAGCGGGAAGGCGAAGAAGAGCGCGCCGAAGGCGATGCTCCTGATGTCGAACATGTCGATGTCGTCGTACGCTCCCCAGAGCATCGCGCCCGCGATGACCGTGGTGATGATCGTGAGGGCGAGCATGACGACATTCACTTGTGATCCGACGAACTTCGCCTGCGGCTTCCGGTGTATCAGGACGATGTGCTCGCCCTTGTCCCTCGTGATGAAGGGTACGTAGCCGCGGGGGATCAGCTGCCTCCTCATCTCATCGAAGCTGTTGTCGAGCGTCGCCGGCTCGACGTGGACGAAGAACGTCAGCACCTCGGGCCTGACCCGGACCTCGTAGACCGGGAAGTATCTGGCGACTGTCGACTTTAGGTCCTCTATCTCTTTTTCGGGACTCAACATCTCGTTCAATCCTAGCCTGCCGAGGTATTAAAATGTGGCTTCATCGGGTCGCGCCCAATAGCCAAAGGATTATGGCGGTGACCAGACCGGCGGCCGCGAAACGCAGCCCGGAGAATATCGCGTGCTCCTTCGCCATGCGCCCTATATACGCGCCCATCGCGAACAGGAAAGAGAGCGTGATTATGATGGAGATCCACACTGCGTCCACGAACGACATGTACAGGAATGGGACGACGGGAACCAGGGAGGCAATGAGCGGAGCGATGCCGTGGACTCCCGCGCTCGCCAGCGAGGCGAAGGTGAAAGCCTCCTTGTGAGTCTCGCCCAGCTCCGCGAGCATCGCGTGCTCCAGGGTGGTCTGGTTGATCTTCCTCTCCACCCTCTCCGCCTCGTAGGCTCCGACCAGGCTCGATATCGAGAGCGCGATCGCCGCGCTGATGCTCATCGCGAGGACCAGGCTCCTGTGCTCCTCTCCCGCCCCCGCCACGATTGCCCCCAGTATGATGCCTAAGACCGTGAGGGCGCCATCGAACGCGCCGATGATGAAGTAGCGGCGCAGTATCGGCCCGACCTTGGTGATCTCGCTGTATTCCTTGAGTTTCGTCCTCAGGGTGCCGCGGGCCATCTCAGTTCGCACCCGCCCTCAGCTTCGAAAGGGCCGCCTCCTTCATCTTCTCAACAGCCGCCTTCACTCCCGCAATGTTAGGCCCGCCGCCCTGCGCGAAGTCGGGCTTCCCCCCGCCTTTCCCGCCGATCAGGGCGACACCCTCGCCGATAATCTCCCTGCAGTCCAGATTCACGCCTTCGGATCTGCCCACCGCGATGCTCGCCGTCTCTCCCTCAGCGCCAAGTATCGCCACCGCCTTCCCGCCGCCGAGCAGCTCCCCCGCGAGTGCGACGAGCTCCTTCGTCCCGCCCGATACGACGTGGGTGAAGACCCAGACTCCTCCCGCCTCGATCCCCTGCGGTGCGCCGGTCCTTGCGCCCGCCCCCTGCGCGAGTATCGTCATCTTCTCCCGCTTCAGCCTCTCGACTTCCTTCCTCAGCTCCTTGCGCTCGCTGGACAGGCGCTTCACTGATTCGGACATCTGCTCGATCGTCGTGCCGAGGATCTCGGCTATCTCCGCCCTCATCGACGATTCCTTCAGTATCTCGTCGACGGCCGGCCTGCCCGCCGCATACTCGAGCCGGAGGATCCCGTCCTGTATCCTCTTCGTCCTCAGCATCTTGAAGGGACCGACCTGACCGGTCCTGTCGCAGTGGGTCCCGCCGCACGCCTCGACGTCCAGCCCGGGGATCTGCACGACCCTGACCAGCTCCCCCGGGACCGCGCCTCCCTGGTACAGCCTGAAGCCGAATTTCCGCTCGGCCTCCTCCCGCGGGACGAAGCTCTTCTTCAAGGGGATGTCCTCGAGGATGATCTCGTTCACGCGCCTCTCGATCCTTTCTTTCTCTTCGGGCTTGAGATTGTCGTAGTGGGTGATGTCGAGGCGGCCCTCGCTCTCGGACTTGTGCGCGCCCGCCTGCCAGACGTGCTTCCCCAGGACCTCTCTGGCCACCGCCAAGACGAGGTGAGTGGCGGTGTGGTTCCTCATGAGGTTCATCCGCCTGTCCCAGTCGATCTCGCACTCGACCTTCTGCCCCTTCTTCACCTTGAGCTTTCCTTCAGTGAAATGCAAGACTGAGGCGCCAGACCTCTGCACGTCGACGACTCGATTCCCGCCAATCGTGCCATGGTCCGGCTCCTGCCCGCCGCCTTCGGGGTAGAAGTATGTCTGGTCGAGGACGACGATGTTCTCCTTCACCGCCACGACTTTGGCGGTGAACTTGCGCATCTTCTCGTCTTCGTAGACGCGGAGCTTCGTGGCGGGAAGACCCGTTGGCAGTTCGCGCTTGATCTCCTCTTCGACTTCACGCTTCTCGTGCCTCGCCGCGACCCTCGCGTAGAAGTCGTCGGGAATCTCAATCTTCTCCTTCGCAATCTCGGAGACCATCTCGGGGTTGAGACCGTGGGAGTCGTAGAGCTCGACGAGCTGGTCGATCCCGATCTTCCCGCCCTCGGCCTTCACCTTCTCCTCCAGCCTCGCGACCGTGGCCGTGCCCTTGGCGAGAGTATCCCTGTACCTCTCCTCTTCAATCTTAACGATGCGCGCCATGCTCTCCCTGTTCTCCTCGAGTTCGGGGAAGTCGTCCTTGAACATGTCGAGCTGCATGGCGACGATCTCGTCCAGTGTCTGTTCGAGGTCGAGAGTCTCGATCGCCCTTATCGCCCGCCGTATGAGGAGGCGCGCGAAGTATCCCTCTCTCACGTTCGAGGGCACGACGCCGTCGGCCAGGAGGAACATGAGCGCCCTGGTGTGGTCGCAGAGGACGTAGAGGTTCTCGAGAGGCATGATCGCCTCCAGCAGGTCCTGATAGGCTATGCCGATCCTCTTCGCGACCTCCAGGCGGATCTCGCGGATGTCCCTGGCGGTCTCGACCTTGGTGAGCCCCGCCACCCTGCTGTACTCCTGCAGGATCTTCTCCTCCGCGCTCACGCCCGAGGATCGCTTGAGGCTCGAGAGCACGTCGCCGAAGATCGCCTCGTAGGCGGAAGGCGTCCCCTGTGAGATCCAGGCGAGTCTCTCAAGACCGTAGCCGGTGTCGACCACCTGGATGTCCATCGGTACCGGCTTCCCGTCGACCTCCTTGTTCATCATGAAAACGAGCGTGGCGGCCTCGGCACCGCCAAGAATGACCTCGAAGCATGGGCCGGAGTTGCCGCCGCCGGACCACCACGCCTCCTTGTAGGTGAGGGCCTTCGCGTCGACCTTGAGGCGGGAGGTCACGAACTCGTGACAGAGCTCCACTGTCCTGTCCTTGAAGTAGACCTTCTTCTTGGGGTAGTTGAAGGCGTGGTGCGCCATCATCTCGAACATGGTGAAGTGCTGGCCAGTCCTGCCGACATTGTGGATGTCGTTGAAGCGGACGCAGGGCTGGCTGATCGCGAGGGGGTTGGCGGGAGGCTTCTCGACCCCGGAGACGACCCAGGGCTGGAACGGGTAGATGCTCGCCTGCGTGAAGAACACGTCGTCGCGCCAGCG
>JAFNFQ010000017.1 GCA_017885655.1 Methanobacteriota archaeon
GACGCGCTTCGTTACCTCAGTGACCGCGAGGCTCAAGGCCAGTTGGTTCTCTTCGGACTCGGAGAGGGAAGCACGGAGGTCTTCGGACTGGCAGCGAGGATCCGCAAGGAAGACGCGATAATCACTCCAGCCGATTCACTCATCGTCGCTTCCTTTCTAGAGGACTCGCAATCGGATGTCCTTTTCACGACCGATCGGGCCATCCTTGAGAATCGGACCATCGACAAACTTGCCAAGGAACGAGGGAAGAACATACTCGAACTTGATTGAGATGGATGGCCTCGGGGCTTGACACGCCAATCCCGCGATCGTCCCATCAGCTCGAATCCATTAAATCCGCTTGGGGGATTACCCGTCAAGGTGCGTCAGCATGAAGTGTGTGAATTGTGGGGAGCAGACCGGGGGCGAGACGATCGTGTGCGCGAATTGCAGGAGCGTCGACCGTTGCGCACCGTACCTTGAGCAGGCGCATGCCTGCAAATCATTCACCCAGACCGCGGGCGGAGAAGCGGGTTTATGCGACAACGGGCTCAGGTGTCAACCGATTAGGATGGCACTGAAAGGCCAGTGTCTCGTCGATTCGACCGGGGGGCATATAATCTGTCTCGAGGCCAAGACGAACCTCGCGAGGATCGTCTATGCACGGTTCAAGCCCGGAGAAATCGAGAGTCTCAGGTCGAACTACGGAGAGTGCTTCGAGTAGGCAGACTGAACAGGCAATGCGGTACCAATGTGCTCCATGAATCCTTTCGCGTTCGGAGATAAAGACGACGTGCACCACCGCATCAAGCAACTGCAAGCAACCTGCATCCCCTACGAGCTCATACGGACTTTTGACGATCCCAACGCCCCGTCAGTCGACTCCTCCATCCCGACGCTGATTGTCGACCCGCCGGCCTTGTGGGGCAAGAACCCGCTTGAGAATCAACAGGGAGACGAGCATCCAGCGGGGGAATACGATTGGGAGGCTCGTGAGGTGACGCTTGGGCTTCACACCTTCATTACTCTGCATGTCTGGCGTCAAAGCGACCCCAGGCATACTTATCGCTTCCAATTCTGCATGGTAACCCCAAGCGGCCGCAAGATAGCCACGATCCTTGCGGACACGACAAAGGGCGAGGACGGACGGTACAACCGCTTCCCTGCCAGGTTCAACCTGCTCTTCAAGGCCCCGGGCGGATTCATGCCATGCGCCGAGCCCATCGACGTGCAGCTCGTGGGTATGTCAATGATGCTCATGGCATCCGCCCTGATGCCGCCGGACGCCCTGCCTATCTATTCCGAGGCCGGTTGTCAGTTCTGCAAGGAAGTAGGGTCCTGACAGTAGGCTTGAAGGAAGTAGGAATCGGCTATCCGATCATCGATTTCGGGGACTTCAATACCTACTAGCTAGGTGACGGGGGTTGTCTCGGAATCCTCCAAGACCCCTATGTCAGCGTCTTAGTAGATGATGTTTCTTTCTCTTTGGTACGTAGTACTTTCTCTTTCTTTGCCGACTTCTCCGTCCCTCGTTCTCGGAACTCGACCTCGGCCTTCTCAAGCTTCTTGGCGAGAAAATCCTCCCGCCGCCGTAGTCGTTCTATACGACGAGACGAAGTAACATTGTCCGGGCCCGCTCATCGACCATCCTGCCGCCGTTGCTGCATGCCGCCGAAAAGCCTAATATCCATGAGCGTGCTATTGTGTGTCAGAGTACGATAATCGAGTCCTCCCGCATCCGTATCGGCCCTGAGAATCAGGACCGGGAGTGAAGTATGATTCTAAGCGTGCCTCTCCACGATCCGCTAGGTCGAGGGCTCTTGCGTCACCTGATCAGAGTCTCGACTCTCACGGTTGAAGAGTTCTGCCGAATCCTTGAAGGCATCTGAAAGACGGCTTCCGCTAACTAGCCTTCGGGATTCATTGGGACGTCGGCGGTTGATACGGTTGCTGTTGGACTGTCGGGCGTCTTGGCCGTCGAATCAGGACCGCGATGACTACGGCCGCTGCTATGCCAATGATCAGGATGAAGAGGAGCAAGATCGTGCTTGCGCTCGAATCCCCTCCACCGCCTCCGGTGCCGTCTCCCGTGTTCCCTCCGATCGGCCCATTCGGTGTGGAGTCGCATGTATCGCCGATCCCGTCATGGTCGGTGTCGGTCTGGCTGGGATTGTATTGATAAGGACAATTGTCCTGGGAATCGGGGACTCCATCGCTGTCCGCATCTGGAGGCGGTGGAGCAGTGACTGACACGGAGACGGAATCTGATTTCGACCGACCGAGGCCATCTGTGGCCGTCGCGGTGGCTGTGTAGGACCCCGCCGAATCGTAAGTGTGCCCGGTCGAATATCCGCTCCCTGTGTCTCCATCCCCGAAGACCCACGAGACCGAGTAGGTCCCGGCCGGGCCGGTCACCTGCGCGTAGAACGAGACATACAATGGAGCTTGTCCTGAGTTGGGATTCGCCGTCACGATCACCGACAAGGGGTCCGGGATACGCACTGTTATCGTTTGACTCCAGCTGTGCGTCTCCGTCCACCAATCACCCACGGCCTTCCCGCTGACGTCCGTTTCGACCGCACAGCTCCCCGAATAGGTCTGCGATACCCTGATGGACCTGGTGAATGTCTTGCTGCCACCGCTCGATATTGATTCGCTGGACCCATCGTCATACTTGAAGTAGTAGCCGGTGCCGGAGCTTTGCCAGCAGAAGTGGCTGAAGATCCAGTACACATCCAGAGTCCCAGTCGCGTCATTCCATAGCGTGAAATCGAAAGACACCTGCTCGTTCTGGTAGACCACGGTCGGATCGATACATGCCCTCCCAGTCCACGCTGAAACGGGCAATGCAGTCACAGCCAATCCAAAGGTCAACAGCATGCTCACTACGACTATCATTCTCTTCATCATCGACCCTCCTTTCTCTTGTTCCTCCGCGCAGGACATCCCCCTTATGTCGGGTGGACCATTCCCTCGCGTCCTATCCTCGGAGGCAGATTCACTTATCATCTCATATAGCTTTGCCTGAAATCGGGGCTGGATGGGGCTTGAGGGATGCGATTGGACATGTACCGTGCCAAGCGCCTAAGGAAAACCTGGGGATGGAGCGTGTCCGTGCGCTCTCACTCCCCAGGGTCAGCGGGAATGCTTCCCCGCGTGACTGGCAAAGCAAGGTCCTGAACGGTCTCTCCTGACGCCATTGGTTCCCCGATCAGTTTGGGTTGCTTGACAGATCCGCAATTGTTACTCTTGTCCGCGCAGACCTTCTGGACCTCGTTGAACGTCTCAAGGCTCACGGTTGCCGGGTGGTTCTCATGTCTCAGGATCCCGTCCCACTCGAGGACGCCGGCGTAGACGGGGTTATGAAGGATGTGCGCCAGGCTCATCTTCGGCCATTCCTTGCCGGTCCTCGAGCGTATGCCCCTTGTCCAGAGGTTCAACCGTAAATCCTCAAGGGATGCACCCTCGCGGTATCTCGTGAACATCTCCCTCACGATCGCGGCTTCTGCTTGTTCAATAATCAGCTTTCCATTCTCTAGGCGATAGCCGTATGGGACAGGCGAACCAAGGAAACCGCCCTCGCTCTTCGCTTTCTGACTCATCCCCATGTAGACCCTCTCCCCTATCTGCTCGCTCTCGAGTTGCGCGATCCTCTGTATGATGTCGACGACGAACCGCCCCATTGCGGTGCTCGTATCGAGCGACTCCGTTGCGGAGACGAAATCCTTGCCCCATTTCTGGAGGTTGTCCATCATCTCCATGAAGTTGCGAGCATTGCGGTGGATGCGATCCATCTTGATAACAAGGACCGCATCCCAACTGTCTCTCTCGTTCATCATCCGTTGATAGGCGGGACGCTTGATGTTTCTCCCTGAATGGCCTTCGTCGACGTATTCCCCCGCCACATTCCATCCGCGAGCCTTGCAGTAGGCCAGCAACCTTTCGAGTTGTGCATCCAGTGAGAATCCTTCTTTGGCCTGGTCCTCGGTGGATACCCTGGTATAGATCGCGGCCTTGATTGTCCGGGCCCGGTCGATCATGGAATCATCCACCAGGGGATCGGCTTGCTTGGCCTGTCAGGTCTACACCGAGACGGAAGGCCGCGATACACAGAGGCCTCGATCTCGATAAGCTCCTGGACTCTCTTTGTAGACGAGGGCCTTACCGCGCATCTCCAAGCCTCAAATCCCCGTCCATACCATTTGATTCTTGGCCGCCCTATGAGGCGGTCCAGATGCAATCTACCCTCATCCACAAATCGTCTAGATGTCGGGAACCCCGACTTGTCGGTGTCGGGCACCGCTTCCGCAATGGTGTCTCCCATGTCCCTACCTTCCTCACAGGTTCAGGAAAGCGTCAATGCCTATTTGATGATTGCGCTGAGGTTCTTGGCGGTGATTCTTTTATGGACGTCGCGTCTATACCGCTGACACGAATGCGAGAGGCACTTGTCCCGAATCCTTCCTCACAGTTGGATTCTATGGTGCCCCCCGCCGTGAAATCACCGGACATCGACTTCATCAAGCCCCGGCTTCCACGATTGTTCATCAGTCGCGGAATGCGTTTAGAGACCAAGGGGTGGGCTTCCTAGAGAACCGCAGCAGAAACGTATGCCTAAAATCGCAACCCATGTCCGGACATGCTAGGATACCTGATTGCGGAATGCGATGCGGCCGCGCGACATGCCCTAGCGACGGCCTTTCCCTGACGGGCGGGCAGTAGATGACGTCGACCGGGAGACGCCATCCATCGCTCTCGTTCTCGACGGATCCGAGGGTGGTCATGGCGCTGTAATGAGACGGCGGGGTATGCTGCCTCCGGTGGTAGGGTTCCGCGAGCCATCCGAGGGCTTTCCTGTTGANNCCTCATGGCATCGGTCGGCGCGTCCCTGTGAGCGAAGACGTGGATCTGCTCATGGGCATGCAAGGGATGGTGGTCGCTCGACCACGGCATGCTCTGCTTGAGCCAGACGATCTCGAACCTGTGCCTCAGCCCGACCAACTCGAAGGCAACGAGGCATCTGGCCGCCATTGCCGCCATGCCGTGCAGGATCACTTGGCCGTCCTCTTTCAGTATCCTCTCGACTTCCGCACCGAGCTCCCGCCAATCAGGGGCCCTGTCCCACTCACCGCTCGTCGTGCCGTATGGCGGATCGAGATAGACAAGGTTGAATGAGCCGCGCGGTATCGCCCTGAGGCGGTCCTCGGCCAGCCCGCTCACCGCGATTGGACGGTACAATGCAGGAGGAGACCCGTAGGACTCGATGTTGCGCACCCTCGGTTTGCCCTTGAAATACCAGCGGCCGCGCAGGTAGTACCTGCCGTGGTCTTTAGTTAGAAAGACGCTCCGCGCTAGGCGGTCATAGGTTAGAAACACATTGTCGGTCTGGCTCTTTCTATCCCAGCAACTAGGATGCAGCACATCCATCTTCTAACTTCCCTGGGCCTCGGGATCCATTGAGGCCGGAATCGACTAGGCGTGATCGGGTTGTCCCGAGACGACATTGCACGGCTTCATGAGGGCCGCCTCTTTTGCCGCTTCTCGTAGACCACCACTAAGAGGATGAAGATGAAGGCACCTATGCCGATGAACATGATCAGCCTGACGCCGTTCTCGGCGTCGAACTTCATGCTCATCGCCTTCTCGGCGCCGGAGGCATAGACGGCCGTGGCGTAGAGGATGTGGGGGGTCGTCCTGATCTCAAGGGGGCTGTCGCGGGTCCCGAGGGAGATGCGGCCATTGGGTTCGCTCCTGATGCTCGCGCCGTCGTCCAGTTGCCATCGGACCCATTGGACGTCCATGCCGGCGTAGTCCTGCTTGTCGATGCATTCGATTGTCTGACTGAAGCCGTTGTAGGTGCAGTCGGGGTCGGGGGGCTTGAGGGAAGGGTGGCCGCCTTCGGTGAGGGTGACGCGGGCAACGAGGAGGTCGATGGAGTAGATTGTC
>JAFNFQ010000018.1 GCA_017885655.1 Methanobacteriota archaeon
CGATCGACCACTGCTGAGCCGAACCCCCTCGGTTCGTGAGCTGGAAATCTTTCCATGTCGTGTCTCCTGCGCTCATCACATGCGCGAAAGAGGGGTAGTCAGTGCCTCTGTAGCCGCCAGGCGTCCAAGATGATGGTGAAGCACGCACCCCATAGAGTCCATTGGCAAGCATCGTCGAACGTTCCGCGTTCGTGAGCCCGGCACCCATGACGAGCGGATCATAGTTGATGTTATCCGCGCCGTTCATCAGGAACTCCTTGACCATGGTGTTCGTGGGATACACGGACGCGCCTTGTTCGTAGGCGTCATAGATCAATGCAACAATGCCGGCAGTCGCGGGTGAGGACAAGCTCGTTCCTCCCCAGATACTCCAGGAATTCGTGCCGTTACTCTGGCCTGCGGATACGGTATTGATGGCGTTGTCGCCCGACGCCCATGCGCCCACAGTCACCACGTCGGGATCGACGTTGCCCAAAGAACTCGGTCCCCGGTTGGACCACGGCTGGACGTCGCCAAAGGTCCACATAGGCCCGTTCTCCCAACTCGTCTTCGCCCCACTGTAGTAGCTGGTCGATGCACCCACCGATATCACCGATTTACCGCCGCCCGGCGGAGTCACAGTCCCGAACCCATAGCCGCCATTTCCCGTCGATGCAACGTAGGTCGTGCCGTCGTAGTACGAAGTCAGCAAGTCGATGAAGCGCGACTCGTAATCCCAGCCGTCATTGTCGACATTAGAGGTTCCGTAGCTCGAGCTGCTCACCATCGCCTCGTCGCCGGTCCCCGGGACTCCGTCGTATCCCTCAGCGGCGAACGGGTAGATGTCCGTCCAGAAACCGCCGAAGTAGATGTCACCAACGGCGACTATCCTGGCGTCGGGCGCGAAGCCCTGCACCCTTCCTGTCACATTCTGCGCCACCACAGCGGAGGAACACATGGTGCCGTGGTCTCCTCCCGCTGCATATGCATCACCAATCATGAATGCAGTCAAATTCCCGTTGCCAGGTATCATATTAATCAGTCCGTAACGGTCCGCCACAACGTCCGAGTACGGGATGGGATTGACGCCGTTCGCGATGAAATAGATTAGACCGCCAGAAACGTCGGGCATCCCGTCGCCCCAATCCCAGGAGGATTCGTCATAGCCGCCGGTGCTCGCGTCCCTGTAATCTGCGTACGAGACCGGGCTGAAGATGTCCACGGGTTTGTCGTTAAGGAAGTTGTCATCGTCGTTGAGGTCGACGTAGATTGTATCGTAGACGAATGGAACCGCGCTGTCTGTCAGAAGGACGCCTGGGCTGTGGCTGCCGAACCTCGCCGCCAGCGTCGGCGCCGGGTGTACACCGAGATGGTACCAACCGCTCGCGCTCGGGATGCCGGTGACGTTATAGTTTCTATCATTGAAGAGTGGCAGAAGACCGTTGACATCAGCCGTGGCATTGAAACTCGTGTCGACATACCACGAGGGGGCCGCAGGGTATGAAGCCCCGCCGAAATAGAGGTAGACGTACATCGAGAACGGATCAAACGCAATCGGCCAGAGATAGTAGGGCGAGGACGTGTTCTCCTCGATGGCCCAAGTACCCAACAGGTCGGGATTGGCGAAGTCGACGCCCGAGTCCAGGATTGCGACCCTAACGTCAGAGCCCGTGAAGCCTCTCGCCCAGGCATCCGTCACATGGTGGCCTTGGGCCGCTCTTATTGTGTTCACGCCGGGTTCGTTTGCGCCGTCTGGACTCTCCTCACGTCCGTTCTCCGATTCCGGATTGAGTATCTCCAGTGGCTGCGGGACCACGAACAACGATATCCCGCCGACGCTGTCGAGATAGGCTATCTTGGCTGCGATGATCGCCGGCATATCAACAATCACGGGCCTGAGACCCGTGCTCTTGGAGGGCGCCTTGCCGACCGGGGTATCCACGCCCATCGCCCTAAGCGTTCTGCCGAGTGCTACAGGGTCCGTCGAGTATACTGTGACCTTGACCATCTGCTCCGGATCCTGCATAATCTTATCCTTGAGGCTCGTGGAAATCTTGTTCAGGTATGCCGTGTCAGGATAGAGGCCGCTCGGGCTGGTGAACGGCGACACCTGATTCTTCTCGCTCTGGCTTGCCGTCGCCGTGGCGGTGACGGTTTTTGATGCCGAGACTCGCGGCACCGAGACCAAGACCGCGAGCGACGATATCAAGACCAGTGCTGCGACGACGATTGCCCCACTTCTTCCACCGACTGCTGTCTTCATTCCCTTGACCTCCCTTGATGAGATAAAGCAACACAGTTGCTCATCGAATTCGATATTCTCCGCATGCTGCGTGCACCGGGATGAGGGCCGCAACGTCGAGCGGCGTATTAAAAGTTGGCGCGGGACATCACATTCGAAGGGAGGCGGCAAGGCGAGGTTTAATGAATGCGCATGCCCTCCTCCGCCTCATGAAGCACCGACTCGAGCCAGTGTTCTTTCCTCGTGCAATCGCGGTCATCGGGGCATCCCGTCACAAGGAGAAAGTCGGCTACGCGATCATGCACAACCTCGTCGTGAACGAGTATCAAGGAACCTTGTATCCAATCAATCCGAATGCCGAGTCCGTTCACTCCGTCAAGTGCTACCCGAGCATCTCTGAGGTGCCTGGACCGGTCGATCTGGCCATCATCGTGGTGCCCGCGGCTTACGTCTTGGAGGTGATGGAGGAATGTGGCAAGAAAGGGGTCAAGGGCGCTGTCGTCATCACCGCCGGTTTCAAGGAGACCGGCGGGAAGGGAGAGACGCTGGAGAGGCAGCTCAGGGCTGTCGTCAGGAAGCACGGCATGGCGATGATCGGGCCGAACTGCATGGGCATCATCAACACGCACAAGGATATCCAGATGGATGCCACATTCGCCCCGACGCCGCCTTTGCCGGGATACATCTCCTTCATGTCCCAGAGCGGCGCGCTCGGTGTGGGCATTCTCGACCATGCGACCACGCTGAGGCTGGGCATCAACCAATTCGTCAGCCTCGGCAACAAAGCCGATGTGTCTGGCAATGACTTGCTGGAATACTGGCAGCAAGATTCCAACACCAAGATTATTCTGATGTACATCGAGAATGTTGGAAACCCTGGCAACTTCCTGAAAATCGCACGGAGGTTGACGAAGAAGAAGCCGGTAATAGCCGTCAAGTCCGGGAAGACGGAAGCGGGCGCTAAGGCCGCCTTGAGCCATACCGCCTCATTGGCGGGAAGCGACGTAGCCGTGGACGCGCTGTTCCATCAGTGCGGCGTGATCCGTGTGGACACGATCGAGGAGCTCTTCGATATGGCCATGGCGTTTTCTCACCAGCGCCTGCCCAAGGGCAAGCGCGTTGCGCTCGTGACTGACGCCGGAGGACCTGGCATCATGGCAACCGATGTCCTTGTGAGCATGGGCATGGAGATCGCACATCTGAAACAGGATACGCTCGATGAAATCAGGAGACATGTTGTTGACGAAGCGATAGTGTCGAACCCGGTGGATCTGACCGCGCACGGGAACCCGGACAGCTACGGACACGCTCTCGACGCGGTGCTCCGGGACGATGGCGTGGATTCCGCGCTTGCGATATTCGTCCCGCCACTGCCCCATGAGGAGATACCCGTGGCCCAGGCGATCTGGCAGACCGCGAAGAAACATAGCAAGCCGGTACTTTGCTGCTTCCTCACGAAAAATGAGGAATCCCCTGGGTTCGTCGAGCTTGTCACGAACGGCATCCCCGCCTTCCTTTTTCCGGAGAGCGCCGCGACGGCCCTCGCGACGATGACGCGCTATGCGGAGTACCTCAAGCGCGACGAAGGTTCGTTCAAGAGCTTCAAGGTCCAGAAGAGCGCAGCGGCCAAGATCATCAAGTCAGCCAGGGATGCCGGCGGACAACGTGTGAGGGAGAAGGAAGCCCTGGACCTGTTCAAGGACTACGGGTTCGATGTGGCCAAGAGCCTGTTCGCGAAGAACAAGGAGGACGCGCTGAAGTGCGCGAAGAGCATCGGCTATCCTGTCGTCGTGAAGGCAGTCGGGCCGAAACTAATCCATAAGACCGAGTTCAAAGCTGTGGCGGTGAACATCAAGAGCGAAAGGGCACTCAAGGCGACCTTGAACGAGATGTGCGGAAGATTCACGTCGCAGGGCGTCGAGACTGACGGGTTCCTCGTGCAGGAGATGGTGAAGGGAGGAATGGAGTGCATCCTTGGCATGAAGTCCTACAAGCACTTCGGACACCTGCTCGCATTCGGCCTCGGAGGGATATTCGTGGAGTACCTCAAGGACGTGAGCTTCGCGCTCGCGCCGGCCACGAACATGGACGCGAAACGCATGATCCAGTCGATAAAGACCTACCCGCTGCTGAAGGGGGCGCGCGGCGGCCCAGCCATGGACGAGGCCTCCTTGCAGGACGCGATCCTCAGGCTATCCCAGCTGGTCGAGGAACAGGAGGGCATCGAGGAGATAGACGTCAATCCCTTGATTGTGCTGCCTGACGGTAAGGGCTGCAAGGTCGTGGACGCAAGGGTAATCCTCCGCTGACCGCGTTCGGAAGCGAGATAAACAGAACTTGCATTTCGTCATGCATGACCGAAACAAGGTTCTCTCTGCCGTTCCGTGGCGGAAGCGTGACCGTTGTCGAGAGGGACGGAGCAGTCTTCCAGGTCGGCATCTCCGACGCGCGACCAATAGGGAACGCCCCGCGGACCGGGCTCGCCGGAGACATGAGGAGGTATCTGGCGGGGGAGAAAGTGTCATTCGACCGGTACAAGGTGGACTACTCGGGATACACCGAGTTCCGAAAACACGTCTTGCAGACGGCGCGGAAGATACCGCACGGGGAAATGCGCAGCTACGGAGAGGTCGCCGAGGCTGCCGGCAAACCGCGGGCATACAGGGCCGTGGGCTCCACCATGGCGAACAACCGGATCTGCATAATCGTGCCTTGTCACAGGGTGGTGGGCGCCAACGGCCTCGGAGGGTTCACCGGATCGCTCGAACACAAAATTGCCTTGCTGGAATTAGAAGGTATCCCGAAGGAACGCTGGCTCACCGGGACATATTCCAAAAGCAAAGCGGATAGACCCCTTCGATAGTCACGGCGACCGGGAGATATACCAGAAATAAACTAGGTAGATCCCTGCGATAATCAGGGCTATGCCGCTGATTTTCTTGATTACGTTGACATAGCGGTTCATTTTCTTCACGGCCGCCTGTCCCGCTTCGGTCAACAAGACTGTTATGGCTATCATGAGGGCAATCACGATGGCGGAATAGATGACGAGAACGAGCGCTCCGAAGAGGATGTTGCCGTATATCGATGCGTTCAATATCGCGGCGATGAAAGGTGGGGCGACACATGCGAAACCGGCAGCGCCATAACCCACACCGTACGCGAACATCCTGGAACCTATGCCGTGTTCTTTGCCTTCCTTGGTCGGGAGTATCTTCTGCCGGAGTTTGCGGAACGGTTCGATGAGCTTGTGATATTGGATGGGGGTCAATGTGAGTGCGCCCAGTGCTATCAGAATAATGCCGACGTATAGGCCGAGGGAACTTACGAAGACAGCGGCGGAGTAACCGATGGCGAACACGATGACGGCGATTATGCCATAAACCACGATCATGCCCAGCGCTGCAAGGAAACCCCGTCCGGCTGCCGCGCGCGTGGACGGTTTCTGCTTCGAGCCTGCATCCAGTCCAATATAGTATGCCATGTAGCCAGGCAGCAAGGGAAAGGAGCAGGGGGAGAAGAAGGACCCCACCGCAGCCAGTATCGCCAACGAGTATACGCTCACTTGCGCCACCGTGGCCGTGCCCCCCGTGCCGGAAATCGCGGCGGATATCTGGGTCCGCATCTCCTCTTTCTGGGCCCCGGGATTGAAAGCGCCCGTAGGACTATAGACCCAAGTGATGCCGCCGCTCTTGTCAACCAAGACGACCTTAGGGACTTCTCCAGCCACGTTGTATTTCGTATTCAGCGAATCGGTGTCCCTAGCGACGAGCCATGTTATATTCGCTGCATGCTTGTAAGTCCTCAGAGCCTCCTCAGTCTCTGACGGCATGATATCGATGCTTATCACTTGGAGATCGTCGCCGAAGGGCGGGGCTATATCCTTCAGGTTTTCCGCCACAATGGCGCAGCCGCCGCAGCCGATGTACATGAAGTCAAGGAGAACGACGCGGTTGTTCCTGTAGCTGCTCAGGGTGATGTTCGCTCCGTCATCAACGCTTTTAATTGTGAAATCTGGCGCCATTGAGGTCTTGGGCGACATGACCGTTATCGCCACGACGATGAGGACCACCACGAGTATCAACGTGACAGCAACAATGAGGCCAGACTTGACCGAACGCATCGAAAGCCGAGAAAGTCTAGAGATGAAACCCTCTATAAACCCTCGTAATGAACAGTCCGTGTATGTTTAAACCGATATGCTTCGGCTACCTCTGCGGGGGAGAGATGATGAATGACACCGAGGCGTTCGTCTCCGGCTTGGCCGACCTGAGATCCCTCAACCTCACCACCTCGGGCCCGAGGTCAACAAGCTGTTGCAGCACTCCATCCACATGGCCCTCACCGACCACCGCAACCACCCGCTGATACTTGGAGGCCAGCTGTCGCACGCCCTCTGCGATGTACTTATCCCTGTCGTCTATGAGAATCTTCTTGACCGAGGGGAACTGGCTGGCGAACTCGTCGAGGTAGGACGTGCGATCCTCGTCGAACCTCTTGAGCTCCTTCTCCACCTGCTTTTTCCCAACAAAGAGCGCCGCAATTGTGGAGACGAAGAGCTTCACCTTCTCCTCAAACGTCATCGACCCCCAGAGACGGGAGAGCACCATGGCCGAGTCCATGTCCAGGAACGCGATGTCGGCCCCGACCTCGCCGGCAGCTCTGGTCGCCGCCAGCATCTCGTCTCCCACCTCGACCCCATATTCGTGCGCGATCCTCCTCTGGAAGTGCGAGAGAAGGCGGTAGAGAACACCCGTGTCCTCCCGCCCGTGGCGGTTATTGAGGGCGTGGTACCTCTCCTGATCAAGCTCGACCCCGACCACGGTCGGCTGGCGGCTCACGACGACCTGCCTGACCTGCCCGCCGATGTCGAAGACATGGCCCACGCCGATGATCGTAATCATTTAGATGACAAAGGCAACCGTCGCATATGAGACTATCGCGGACTACGGCCTCAGCTCCAGCCAAGCCTCCGCGAATCTGTCGACGGCCTCGTCCAAGAACGTCGCTCGATATGAGATGAGGGCCTTCGCGATCCTTTCGGGATCGTTGAGGCTGTAGACTCTTTCCCTGCCGACGTGCTCCACCGCGAGGATGCCCGCCCGGGAGAATTTCGAGAGATGAAATGAGAGCGTGGACTTCGCCTTGCCGAACGACTCGAGCAGCTCCTGGAACGTGCGCTTGCCCGCGAGCAGGATTTCTATCGCTATCCTCCTAGGGGCCTCCTGCCTCAGGAGCACCAGCAAACGCCGCTCTTCCTCATCGAAGGCGCCTCTGGCGAAATACCTCTTCCTGTTCCCCTCGAGCTGGACGGAGACCAAGCCCGCTTTCTCCAGATAAAAGAGGTGGTACTCCGCCTCGCCAACCTCAAGACCCGCCGCCCTCTGGATCTCCCTGAAATACATCCCCGGGACGGCGGATATCTTGCGGTAGATTCGCCGCCTCGTCTCGAGCTCGAGGGCGTCCTTAGTGCCCATGCGTCATCTCTTTGCCACTGCCAGGTACATGAACAGCAGAATCATCAGGTCGAGCGCGAGTATCTCCCAAGATGCGAATGAGCTGCCCTTCAGCTCCCCGATTAGAGCGACAATGCCCATGACGAGGAACATCAGGAAAGCTATTGCAACGTATGCGAACCTGGTGTGACGCAAGCGGAAATACGACGCCAGAGAAGTCGCGAACAGAAGGAGCGAGAATCCGACTATGCACCCCGCGAGGAAGATTTCCAGAATCACGAGGCTGAATCAGGGTCGCAGCTTAAAAGACTTAGGGGGGGAGAATCGGCTGAAGAAGCCTGGCGGGAGAATCCGCAGAATCCCCATTACGCGCGCCATCTCATTGGCCCGCCAAGGACTTCCCTGAAAACCTCGACTGTGCCTCGGGTCATCCGCTCGGCGGTGAAATCCTTTGACTTCTCGAGCGCCCTCGATCCGAGTTGCGCCGCGAGCGAATCGTCGGACATCACCGCCGCGAGATGCTTCGCGAGGGTTTCGGGATCATTTGCAGGAGCTGTCAGTCCGGCTTCACCGAGCACTTCCATGGTGGTCGGTATGGACGACGCAACGATAGGGGCCCCGCAAGTCATTGCCTCGAGGACGGGAAAGCCGAATCCCTCGTAGAATGCCGGATAGAGGAATGCGGTCGCGCCGGAGATCAGGGCCGGGACAGCCTCGTCGTCCACGAAGCCTGTGATCACGGTCCTGTCAGCAGTGCCCAGCCGCGACACAAGAGCGTGCAACTCGGCCTCGAAGCCGGGTTGCATGCCGCCTGAGAGCACGAGCTGATGCTCTTTCGAACACGCAATCTCGCTCGCTCTGTGGAATATTTCCGCCGCCCCGAAGGTATTCTTATTCCAACGGTGGACAGCGTGCATGAGCACGTATGGTTTCCGTATTCCGAACTTCGCCATGACCGCCTCGACCGCTCTCTCCCCCCGCCGTCCGAAGTCCGGCGTCAGGCCGAGGGGGACCACCTTCACCTTTCCCCTTGCCCAGCGGAACACCCGCTGTATGTCCCTGCTGCTATTCTCCGACGGCGATATGATCGCGTCGGTCTTCCAGAGCACCGCGGGGAGCCTCGTCCTGAACTCAGTGACTCCCTTCAAGGCGAACTTCCTGGGAAACAGGTTGGCCATCACGTCCATCAGCGTGACGACATTTCGCGGTGGCCATGACAGCAGCGGCAGGCCGACGCAAGCGGGCTCGAAGATCATGTCCACGTGATTGCGCTGCAGGGCCTTGGCGAAGGCCACCTCCCACGAAATGAAGAAAGGGAGAAGAATCTTCGAGGAATACCGCCCATACTCCACATGCTCGTACATCTCGTAGAACTGGTTGGGCGAGGGATCCCTGTGGAAAAGGATGTACTCGTTCTCCTTGTCGATGTCGCGGAGGTAGGTGAGGATGTTGCTCAGGTACCGGCTCTGCCCGGTCCCCTTGCCCTGCGTGTAGAGCGTGTTGGAGATTATGCCGACCCTCACTCTTCCTCACTGTCCTCTTTTGCGACATGCACGCCGGAGGCGCTCATTAGCCTATCTGCGTCCTGTGTTCGACCGTTGTACCAAATCCCATATATCTAGACGGCGGCTTCGAAGTGACCAGAGGCTTCGTCTATTATCTGCCCACATAATAGATTTCCTCCGTGAGGGGGAAAAGCCTCCTCCATTCTTTTTTTGAAAAGCTGGAGGGGCGCGGACAACATGAAGCGCGTTGTAGTGATACTGTCACTGGCGGTCGTGCTCGCCCTCTTGGTTCCCTCAGGCAGAGTCCTCGGCTCCGTCAGTTGTGCCGGCAACTACTGCGATGTAACGACCGACAGCATCGAGTACCGCTATTTCCCGAACGACGCGATCACCATGCGGGACTACGGCGTCGCCACGGATGGCGGGGGCAAGCACATCGTCTTCACTCTGATTCAGGCCGGATCGTTTGAGACCTCGGAGCCTGACGAGCATGGCAGGACTGTCTCGATCATGGGAGGCAGGGCATCCATCGAGACTCACGACAGCGCGCATGCCACCCTGATCTACAGGGCCTCGCAACCCAGCAATGTGATATTCTCCTTGGATTCGGGGATTGGGGCCGTGTCGTTCGGCAGCAGCGCGATAATAGGCGACTCCGAGATGCTCGCTGACATGGCCGTCACCGAAGGACGCGCAATAGAGAAGTCGGTGGACAATGTGATGGTGGGTTTGCAGCCGGGAGACATCCTGACGTTTCGCGTCCAGGGACCCTCGGGCAGCCTCGGCAATCTGCTCGCATCGGGGAACCTCGATGCCGAGTTGGACGTGAGGACGGTCGGTCCAACCGTCGATTCCGATCTCACGGCGTTCAGAAGCACGGCCACCATGACCGTGGACTCGGTCGCAGCTGACCGCGCGTCCTTTTCATTCTCAGGGCTCGGGACCTCCCCCGTCATCATCGTCGACCTTTCCAATGACCTGTACGCGCCCCTGAAGGACAGCACGGCCGTGAAGGTAGACGGCCAAACGCTCATCCGGTTCGATGATGTGAAGGACTTCCTCGGGAGCTCCGAGAAAGGCTTCGCGGTGGCGGAAGGCGTGGACTACGCCGAGATGCTCGTCCGGCTTGACTCTCAATCAGGTTCGCTGACTATCGAGAAGATCGGCCTCGACCCGCTCTTGGTGGTTGCGGTCCTCATGTCCATGTCCGTGTGCGTGGCTGCGGCCGTTTTCCTTTTCAGGCGGAAGACTCATTAGACCTAATCGGTCTGCCGGCCTTCGCGTAAATCCTCTTGATCGCCGAGGCGGGAGCGCATCCTCTGTGGAGCGTCTTCTGTTCGACCCTGATATGCTGGATGAGTGCCCTAACCCGCCCTACCTCGATGATGTCACCAACGCAGAACTCTCTGTCCGGAGCGACGAAAATCTCCTTCGGTGAGCCCCTTCCAGCCTTCACCAAGGTTATTTTGATTCTGACCATATCCACGCGTTTCGCCCAGACCGTGTCGATGTGGCGGGCGGTGCACTCTGGGACGCGCCGCCCTTCCGACTCAATCGCGGTCACTTCAGCCTTCCCCGAAGGGAGTTCCAACAGGTCACCGACTCTCAGCAGGACGTCCGGGTTTAGCTCTGTCTCGATCCTCTGAGAATCCTCCATCCAGCTGACAATCACGGGGATTTTCAACGCCTTGGGCTCCCTGATGGTGATGTCGGAGATTTTGCCGCATGTCTGGCACTTCACGACTCCCTGGAAGACTATATCCCGTCGGCCAGACAGCTTTCCCTTGATCACCCTGTGCAGCACCTCGCCGCAATTCTCACAGTTCGCCATGACGGCGCTTGGAGTGGCCACGAACCGCCATACGGGAGAGCGGCAAAAAGGTTACCGGAGACGAAGCTTCCAACCGCATTCGGAAATTGCTTTTCCCATCCATTCCCAGAGGCGTTTGCCGCAACGAGGGCACCGCGCATGTTCGAGAAAAGTCTCAACCCACGCCTCACGGACCTCTGGTATCTTCTCTGCCTTCATCTTGGCCAGCATTTCCTTCAGCTCTGCTGTCGTGGCGAGAGGTTCGAGCTTGTCGAGGTTTATGGTAGCCCGGCCTTCCTTCTTCTTGGTGAGTCTGGCCGCGGCAGGCGCCATGAAAAATCCCGCGATTACCCCACCGATGTGCGCCTCGAACGCGATCCCGGGGATGATGTAAATGAGCAGGCTCGAAAGCAGGATGAATCCGATGGCCAACCAGAACACAGGGATGGCGGGCATCATCATTCCGGGGAAGAACAGGGTCACCTTCTCCCGAGGATAGAGTCTTGCATAGGCTCCGAGTTCTGCCGATATCGCTCCGGACGCGCCCAAGACGAAGACGACTTCGCCATAGTGTATGAAATAGAAAGTGAGGCTGCCGATCAATCCTCCGACGATGAAAACCAGCGCGAACGCCGGCGTCCCAATGCGATCCTCCAGGGCCGCCCCTATGAAGATAAGCGCAGCCATGTTGAAGCCCAAGTGGAGCAGGTTCTGGTGCACGAACATCGTCGTGAAGAAAGACAGTATCACATCCAGTTTCCACGTCCCGGTCACCAAGACCAGTTGAGCATATCCCTCGGACCAGCTTGGATCGCCCCAGAACCTGGAGGTCGCCGCAAGCAGCGCGTAAATCGTGATTGCTGCGATTGTTATCGTCAGGCTGAGAGGCGCTTTGCGCACGAATGCGTAGATGAAGGCGCCTATGATCAACACGACTGCGACCGTAGCTACGATGTCCACGAGCCTCGAATCGCAGGAGCCTATTTAACGAAACCGCGGCTCCGCATCTCCCGCATCATGCTCTCCTCCATGAGCCGATTCACAGACTTTATTAGCCTCTGCCAGTATTCGAACGCGGAATGAAGGTTGCAGTCATCGGCTTGGGCTATGTCGGCGTGCCGGTTGCCGCCGCCCTGGCCGACGCTGGCAACAAGGTCGTGGGCATTGACATCTTGCCCGGGAAGGTCGAGCTCCTGAACAAGGGCAAGGGACCCATCGGCGGCAAGGAGCCCGGCCTCGACGATCTCATCAAGCTCAACGTCCAGAAGAAGAGGCTCAGGGCCTCAATGGATTACGGGGAGTGCAGGACGGCCAAAGCCGTCATCGTGTCGGTCGAGACGCCGATAAACGACAAGACGAAGGACGCGAACTACAGGCCGCTGAAGGCGGCGCTGAGGAGCCTCGGGGCGAACCTTCGCGAGAAGACACTGGTCTCCGTGGAATCGACACTCTCGCCAGGCACGATGGAGAAGATTATCAAGCCGATCCTGCAGCACAGGTCCGGGCTGAAGGTCGGCAGGGACTTCTTCCTGGTGCACGCGCCGGAGCGGGTGACCGCGGGGAAACTCTTGAGCAACCTCCGCACGGTCGATCGTGTGATAGGCGCGAATGACCCCGGAAGTTTGAAGGCCGCCATCAAGCTCTACTCGACAATCACCAGGGGCAAATTGCACCCGACGAATTGGGTCACGTCGGAGATAGTGAAGGCTGCTGAGAACGCCTACTGGGATGTGCAGATAGGTTTCGCCAACGAGATAGCCCTCGTGTGCGAGGACCTCGGGGCGAATGCCTATGAGGTCAGGGAGCTTGTCAACTCATGCCCTTTCAGGAACATGCTGTACCCGGGGGCCGGCGTCGGCGGCCCGTGCATCCCCAAGGATCCTTGGCTCCTGGTATCCGTCACTTCCCAAGGGAAGGTCTCGATTATTCCCGCCGCGAGGGAAGTCAACGAGTTCATGCCCGAACGCCTCGCCCAGCTGGCAGAGGAGGGGTTGAGGGAGGCGGGAAGGCGCATCAAGGGAGCGAGGATTGCGGTCCTCGGTTTCTCCTACAGGGAGGAGACCGAAGACACGAGGAACACTCCCTCGGTCAAGGTGATTCGCGAGCTGAGGCGGAAGGGCGCGGAAGTCATCATCCACGACCCGTACGCGCCTTCACAGCGCGGTTATCACATTATCCGCGACCTCAACAAGGCGGTTCGGAAGGCCGACGCCCTCGTGATAGTCACGGGCCACAGAGCATACCGCAAGATGGACCTCGCCAAGATAGGGCGGAAGATGAGGCGCAGGGTCATCGTGGACGGCAGGAACGTTTTCCCACAGGGGCTTGGCGGCAGAAGGTTCGTCTACAGGGGCCTCGGCAGGGGCGACTACTAGTCGATCTTCACGACCTTGCCCTGTCTCTGAGATCGCAGGGCGGCCTCGGCCACGCGCAATGTCTCCATTGCATCCCTGCCTGTTGCCAGCGGTTTGCGCTTCTTCTTGATCGCGTCAAGGAAGTCTTCAAGCTCCAACCTCAAGGGTTCCTTCTTCTGGAGGGAGACTTGCCGTATGTCGTATTCGAATGGAACCTGGTAGAGGTTGAAGGGATCGTATTTCATCAGCATCGAAGATGATATCGTGACCGACTGCGCTGTGTAGTCCAGCTCGACGAAGTTCTTCAAGCAGGTGAGCGACAGCTTGCGCACCTTCATCGGGGTCAACCAGTTGACCTCGACAAAACCCGTCACGCCGTTCTCGAAGCTCATCAGGATGTTCGCGTGATCCTCGAACTTCTCGTGCGTCTCCCTGCCACCAAGCGTGTAGACGGATTTGACCGGACTCCCTATCAGATAGCGGAGGACGTCCATGTCGTGGATGCCCAGATCCATGATGACTCCGACGTCCTTCACCCTCGCTGGCAAAGAGCTAACTCGCCTCGTCGAGGCGGTGATGAGCTGCCCGTACTCGTTGGCTTTAAGCGCCTTCTTCGCGAAACCCACGACAGGGTTGTGCCTTTCTATGTGACCTACGGCGAGCACTAGACCGAGATCTTCCGCGTTCTTCACAAGCTTCTCCGCCTGGCGCAAGTTTGAGCAAATCGGCTTCTCGACCAAGACATGCAGGCCCGCTGACAGAGCTGCATTGGCCATGTCATAGTGAAGGTTCGTCGGTGCCGCAATGACTACAGCGTCTAGTTTCTCCTTCAGCAGGTCCTTGTAGTTTATGAAGTAGCTGACGCTGAATTTGTCCGAGACCGCCGCTCCGATCTTGACGTTCGTGTCGGACACTCCGACGAGACGTGCCATCTCCGACAGCACCCTCGCATGGTTCTGGCCCATCGACCCTACGCCTATGACGCCGACTCTCATGGGAAACGCTCCGGTATCTCCGGCTGCCCAATAAAAGTATGCGAGGAAGGACGAAAGGACTCTGTCGGGGTCTGCATTGGCCTTCGAAGAAGAGGCCGTGGAAGGGCGGGAAGGATGGGATGGCGGTGGCGAAGGCGTTCATGATCACTTCTTTGCCTTTCGTCGTCGCTGAGGCGGCGACCGGTGTCCTTTCTCTTGCGTTCGAACCGCTACGGATTCCTCCTTCAATCGGATGGGGGACGGGAGTGGACATTTTCATTCTGGTAACCGGCCTGGTGTTATCAGTTCTGAGACCGTTGGGAAAGGTGGCACGCGCGGAAGACGATGATGGATCCGCCCTGTGACGCCCCTGGCGGCTGCTCTCGGGGATGGCGGTGCATCCGATGAGGCGTCGGTTGATGGTCGGTCACATTTCATCCTGATTGCATGCACGTGCTCGTCCGTATATCGTCCGTCCATCCTCCGAGGTTCCTGCGTAGGTCCTGCATGGCCTACCCAGTGCGGCCATAACGCGATTCTGGCGCGAAGAACCTCTCGATCTAACCCTGCCGCCTGCTTGCCGCTTTCTTCTTTCGAAGATACGTCCGCGCGATACACCTATCATCCTCCGCCGACAATGAGTCCGTCGACCATCCGGTCGATGAGGGGGTCAAGAATGAAGATCCGGAACGTCTTCGGAACGAAATTCAGCGGCGCATTGGGAAAGGATGTCGTGGCGGTGGCCTGGCACGGTCATGAATACATACGGGCCTACGCGATCGCCTCGAATCCCAACAGTGAGCGACAGAGGGCGCAGCGTGGCCTGTTCGCCGAGGCGATGAAAGCTTGGCGGGCACTCAGCGAGAGTCAGGAAGATTTCTACCGCCACGTCGCCGACGGCATGACGGGGCACAACCTATTCATCAGGAGGTTTATCGCGGCTGCGGGGAACAAGCAGGAACCCGAGGTGCCGACGAGAATGCGCTGGGTCACTGCCGACGGGCGACCGGTGCCTGACGGTGCACTGCAGATCCGGAAGAACGGCAACAATCTCTTCTACAAGAACCTTGGAGACGGCGCAGCTGAAATCGCGCTCACCCCATCCGATGCACCATACACAGTCCTACTGGTCAAGGGACTGAAGGAAGTCGAAGTGTTGACCATCGAAGGGCGATCCGCCATCGAGAACCCTCCGCCTTTGGAGAACCTGGAATTCGGGATAAGGCTCGTGGCGGCCGAAATTCCCGCCAAGACGACTTCGAACAAAACCATCGACCAAGGTCTAGGTCTCGAACCGCCGGTCGTCGCGCCCCCTCATGATTCGACTGCGGGCAGCCTCCCGCCGAAGATTGATCCTGCTCGCGCGGATTCACCGGTAGAGGAAGGCCTGCCGCTACACCCGCCAAGCGGGTGATTGATATTACTGGATTGGAGGCTACTTCGCGAACTTGGCGGGGTTCTTGTCGAACTTGGCCTTGCAGCCGGGGTTGCAGAAGTAGTACGTCTTGCCCATGTATGTGGAACTGCCCGCCGCAAACTTGGGGTCGACCATCATGCCACAAATCGGATCCTTTTCCATCGATTCACCTCCTCAGCCCATATCGGGCCGGAATCTTCGCAAGAGAAGAGTGTTACCAACCACGGTCACGGAGCTGAAGCCCATCGCAGCACCCGCCAGAATCGGGTTGAGGATGATGCCCGCAAAAGCGAGGACGCCCGCCGCCACGGGGATCAATGCGACATTGTAGAAGAATGCCCAGAACAGGTTCTGCTTCACCTTGCCGATGGTCTTCCTGCTCAGCTGGATAGAGGCCACGACGTCCCTGAGATCATCCTTGATGAGGATGATGCCGCCGGCCTCCATCGCGATGTCGGTCCCACTGCCCACAGCAATCCCAACATCCGATTGGGCTATCGCGGGAGCGTCGTTGATGCCGTCGCCCACCATCGCGACGACCTCGCCCTTCTGCTGCAGGTCCTTGATCTTCTGAGCCTTCTCTCCGGGGAAGACCTCCGCTATCACGCTGTCGAGGCCGAGCTGCCTCCCGATCGCGTCTGCAGTCCGCCTGTTGTCTCCTGTCAGCATCACGACCTTCACGCCCATCTTCCTGAGCGCTCTCACCGCCGCCACCGAGTTGTCCTTGAGGGTGTCAGCGACCGCGATTATCCCCGCCAGTTTCCCGTCCACCGCCAGAATCATTCCGGTCTTGCCGTCCTGCTCAAGCCTCTTGAGCGGTTCCTCGGCGGCATCTACCTTCAGACCGCCATTCGATATCAATGCGCGATTCCCCAGGAGGATATCGTGCCCTTCCACCTTCGCCCTGATCCCCTGGCCCGGCACAGCCTCGAATCCGGTTAGTTCAGGAATCCTGATGTCACCTTCCTCCGCCTTCACTACGATCGCCCTGCCAATCGGATGCTCGGACCCCTTCTCCGCGCCCGCGGCGAGCCTCAACACGTCCTTTGAATCCATCTGCCCGATCGGCACGACGTCTGTCACTGATGGCTTGCCCTTGGTCAGCGTGCCGGTCTTGTCGAAGACAACGGTGGTCAGCTTCATCGATCTCTCGAGGTACTCACCGCCCTTAATCAGCAATCCGTTCTCCGCTCCCTTCCCCGTCCCGACGACTATCGCTATCGGGGTCGCAAGGCCCAGCGCGCAGGGGCAGGCGATTATCAGCACCGCCACCATTATCGACAGGGAGAACGGGAATGTCTCCCTGAACACGAGAAACCATACGGCGAACGATAGCAGCGAGACCGCCACCACCGTCGGAACGAAGTACGAGGCGACCTTGTCCGCAAGCCTCTGAATCGGCGTGCGGGACATCTGGGCGTCCTCGACCAGCTTGATTATTTGCGAGAGTGTGGAGTCAGACCCGACCTTCGTCGCTTTGACCTTCAGCATCCCGACCTTGTTCCCCGTCGCGCCGAACACCTCGGCGCCGGGGGCCTTCTCCACAGGCATGCTCTCGCCTGTGACCATGGACTCGTCGACGGACGATTGGCCCTCCAGCACGATCCCGTCGACGGGAACCTTCTCTCCGGGCCTGATGACCACGACCTCGCCGACCTCGACCTGCTCCACGGGCACCTCGACCTCGCGGCCATCCCTGATGACCTTGGCGGTCTTAGGCTGCAGGTCCATCAGCTTCCTGAGCGCGTCCGATGCCTTGCCCCTCGCGATCTCCTCGAACAGCTTGCCCAGGAGTATCAGGGCGACTATCAGCGCGGAAGCGTCGAAGTAGACCGCCCTCTGCGCCTCGGGTATGAGGTTGCCAGCGAAGGTCACCACGGTGCTGTAGACCCAAGCCGCCGTCGTGCCCATGGCGATGAGGACATCCATATTGGCGCTGCGGTTCCTCAGCGCGTCCCAGGTGCCCCTGTAGAACCGCCATCCGATGACGAACTGCACCGGCGTCGCGAGGGCGAAGAGCAGGTAGTTGTTCAGGTCCATCGGGAGAAACGTGACCCAGGAGAATATCTCGGTGGGGATCGCGAGGGCAAAGCTGACCGCGACCATGACCTTCAGCTTCCTCAGCTCCTTCTCAGGCGCGAGGAACGCCTCCATGCACGACTCGGCGCAGAAGTAGTACGTCCTGCCCCGCACCACCGCCTTCAGGTGTGATGTGGACTCGTCGACGTACATTCCACAGACAGGGTCCTTCGCCACTTGGCCACCTAGCACGTTTGTCAGAACCGGCTCGGTAAATGTGCTTTTGCCTTTCACCTGATGAAAGCGCGTCTCATTGACCTGCCGTCGACCTGATCACCGCGACCGCGGTCTCCAAGCCGTTCCGCGGGACGAGCGGGTGGACGGGGAGCTCAAGCAGCCTCGGCAGAACTTCCTCTGCGACCTTGCACTTACGGGCCCTGACCTTTCCCTTGAGTGCCTTTTGGCGGTAAAGAGGGACCGGATAGCTCGGCTTCGATGCGATTCCTTCCGCTCCGAGTTTATTGATGAGATCCTCTCTACTGCAGGGGAAATCCTGCTCCAATCTGAGGATGTACTGGTAGTAGGTGTGGAGACGATCCGGGCCCTCGACTGGCGGCGTGACCGACCCGATACCGCTCAACCCGTTCGTCAGGATAGCCGCGTTCTGTCTTCTGCGGGTTATGAAGTTGTCCAGCCTCTTCAGCTGGACAAGCCCCAATGCCGCCGCGACCTCAGTCATCCTGTAATTGTAACCGAGTATGACGTGCTCGTACTTGGATTCCTGGCCGTGGTCTCTGAGGAGGCGGCACTTCCGGGCGATCTCATCATCGTTCGTGACGACCATGCCGCCCTCGGCGGTGGTCATAGTCTTCGTCGCGTAGAAGCTGAAACATGCGGCGTCACCCATGGACCCCGCCTTCCTCCCTTTGTAGACCGCGCCATGAGCCTGCGCCGCGTCCTCCAGAACAACCAGCCCTTTCTCTCGCGCTAGCTCGAGCAGCGGATCCATGTCCGCTGCCTGTCCGTAAAGATGGACCGGGATGATCACCTTCGTCCTCGGACTGAGGGCTTTCTTCGCGTCTCTTGGATCCATCGTGTACAGGTCCTTCTCCACATCAGCGAACGTTGGTTGACCACCGCACATCAGGACCGTCGAGGCGGTTGCGATGAATGTGATCGGCGGCACCACGACCTCCTTCCCCGGCTTGACGCCTACCGCGATGAGGGCGACGTGCAGCGCGGCGGTCCCCGAGTTCACCGCCACGGCGTTCTTCACTCCGACGTACTCTGCGAAGGCCTTCTCGAACGCCGCGACCTTTGGTCCTTGGACAATCATGCCACTCTCAAGGACTTCCTTGATAGCGTTCAACTCCTCCGCACCGAGCGACGGTCTGCCGGTAGGAATCATATCCGCTGCAATCCCCTCTGGCGATTTCAAGCTTGCCTTTCGGGGTCATCGCAACTTACTAAGTCTCGGAGGTGTTACTTTGTTCGGGACATGACAGGCTCCGCAGATTCCCAGAAGCTTGGCTCTTCGGACCAGGATATCGACTCGCTCTGGAAATCATATCACAACGACATACTGCTCCTTCAGCCGCTTGCGCACATCAGGCATTCTCTGGCGGGCCGCGTCCTGGACGTCGGAAGCGGCGATGGCGAGTCCCTTTGGCTGGTCAATCGCTTCGGAGCTCCGAGCGTCGGATTGGACATCAAGCCCTCGGGCAAGTTTTCGATCAGAGGCACCGCAATCGAACTTCCTTTCAAGGACGGATCGTTCGGGGTCGTCATGTGCCTCAGGACTCTTCAGCACATACGGGAGGACAGGGCCGCCTTGCGGGAAATGCGCCGTGTGATGAAACCCGGTGGATACCTTGTCATGGCTGTCGCGAATAAGCGTTCTTTCACAATGATATCGCTGAAGAGTAAAGGAGAATGGCGGGGGAGGGAACGCATCCCGTACGAGTGGTTCAAACCCTATACCGAAAAGGAGATAGAGAACCTCCTTCGGAGCGAGGGATTCGATATCGTCGAGAGCGACGTGGTCGGTTTTGCACCTGAGATCCTGCATCGTCGATACTCATCGCTGTCCAAGTTCACGCTGAGAGTGATAATGGAGGTGGACAAGGCATTGCGGGCAATGCCGGTGCTCGGGCCAAGAGGCATTCATGTGAGAGTGATAGCGCGGCTCGAGGGGACTACTTCCTCCGATTCCGGGCGGGAGCCTTGACGGGCACCTTCTTCCTGCAGTGAGAGCACCAGAACGACTTGTTCAGTTTGCGGCCGCACGTGCAGACGAAGCCCGCGAACCTCGCGGGATTACCGACGACCAAGGCGTGGTCAGGCACGTCATCGATCACAACCGCGCCAGCACCGACCATGGCGTTCTTGCCTACAGTCACACCGCACAGTACCGTGGCGTTGGCTCCGATGGAGGCGCCGTCCTTCACTTCGGTCGCAACGATTCTCCAGTTCGGCGATACCGCTCGAGGATAGGGATCATTGGTGAAGCAGACATGTGGGCCGATGAAAACGTCATCGCCAACCGTCAGCCCGTTGTAAAGCGTCGCGAAATTCTGTATCTTGCAGTTGTCCCCAACGACGACGGACACGTCGATGTACACAGACTTGCCCAAGCGGCAGTTCCTGCCTATCCTCGCCTTCTCACGAATCTGCACCTCGTTCCAGACCTTCGTGCCGTCTCCGATCTTTGCGTCCTTCGACACTTCGGCGGAACGGTGGATAAAAACCGACATTGTGCCGGCGAAATGGCTCGCGGATAATCAAACTTCCCTTCCAATGATGGCTTCGATTCAGCTTAAATATCTCGAGTCACTTCAAGGAGATTCGTGGATCCTGCGGGCCATGCGTTTGGCGGCAATCGCCGGATCCCGAAGGAGTATAGTCCTTGAGAATCCTGATGCTGTGCCCATATTTCTTCCCCGAGAAGAACGCCGCGGCGGTGAGGGCGATGGCCTTCGCGAAATACTTCGTGAGGGAGGGAGCAGAAGTCCATGTCATAACCCCCGAGTCCGAAAGGATTCCCGCGGACGCAGCGTACCCCGGCGTCTCTGTCAGTCGCGTGCTCAGTTACGACAGCCTTAGAGAGAAACGAAGCTTCCTGCGATCCTTGCCCGGCTTCCCAGGCGCCGTGAGAAGAATGAAGGCGACGATTGAGACTATAAGGCCCGATGTCGTTTTGACGACAACACCGTCGCTGTTTCTTGCGTTCGAAGGGCATCTGGCTTGCAGGCGCCTCAAGATCCCGGTCGTCTTCGATGTGAGGGACTCTTGGCTGCTGCTGTCGCTCAACCATGCTGGGCGTCTCAGGAATTTCCTCAAGAGGAGGATAGAAGGGCAATTATGTTGGGGTGCGGAGAAGGTCCTCGTCGTCACCTCGACGCTCGGCGACCAGCTTGTCCAAGACCATTCCCTGCCGCGCGACAGGATAGTGGTGGCGCCCAACGGCGCCGACCTCGAGATCTTCAACGTGCACAACGCGCCCGATATCGACATTGTTCTCCTCGGCTCGCCTTCCACATACCGCAATCTGGAGCAAGTCTTCCAAGCGCTGTCACTGTTGACCAAGAGGAGGCCGTCGACAACGATTCGCTACATCGGATGGAAAGATACGGAATACACGAGGCGCCTGACGTCGATCGCAGAGAGGCTTGGCATTGCGCGGAGGATCGAGTTCCTCCCGCCAATTCCCCATGCGCAAGTCCCGGCAGCCCTCGCCCGGGCGAGGGTCGGGCTCATCTCTGTCTCCAGCGAGCCGGAGATGGGAGTCGCCGTCGGAGCCAAGACCTACGAGTACTTGGCCGCAGGACTCCCGCTGGCATGTTTCGGACCTCCGTCTGATTGCGAACTCAGGCGGCTCTGGCAATCGACACGGGCAGGGATTTACGAGTCTGAACCGGAGAAGTTTGCCGAAAGCCTCGGGAAAGTGCTTGACGACGAGGATTTGAGGCGATCGATGGCCGAGAAAGCGAAGGAGGCCGCCGCCACCTACGACAGAAAAGCGATTGCGCAGATGGTGTACAGGGAGGTCCTGATTCCGTTGGTCGGCGGCGAGCGCTAGGAAAGCGCGATGTCGGCGATGACTTAATAATCGGCGCTCAAATCCCCCGCCGCGTGAAAGTCGCTTCCGTGGTCGGCACCAGACCCCAGTTCGTCAAGGCCGCCGCGCTTTCCCCCGAGATCAGGCGACGTGCGGAAGAGGTGCTCATCCATACGGGTCAGCATTATGACGAAGAGATGAGCAGGGTCTTCTTCGATGCGCTCCATATACCAGAGCCGAACTACGACCTCGGCATAGGTTCGGGAAGCCACGGGGAGCAGACCGGCCGGATGCTGGCGGCTGTCGAGGAGATCCTCGAGAAAGAGAAGCCGGACTCCGTGCTGGTGTACGGAGACACGAACTCGACCTTGGCTGGCGCCCTTGCGGCTGCGAAGCTCCATATCCCGGTTGGTCATGTCGAGGCGGGCCTCAGGTCTCACAACCGCTCGATGCCTGAGGAGATCAACAGGATAATGGTGGACCATATCTCCACCTTGCTCTTCGCCCCGACGAGGATTGCGGTGGAGAATCTCAAGCGGGAGGGCGTCGAGAAGGGCGTGCACCTCGTGGGGGACGTGATGTACGACCTCGCGATGCGCTTCGCATCGAGCTCAAAATCCAGGGAAACACTCAGGGCGATGGGGCTGGAATCCAAAGGTTATCTCCTCACGACGGTACACAGGGCTGGGAACACTGACGACCGAAACAACCTCGAGGCCATTGTTGAGGCGCTCAAGGAGTGCGGCAGGCCTGTAGTCTTCCCCATTCACCCCCGGACGGCGAAGGCGATCAGGGTTGCACGGATATCCTTCCAGCGTTCCGGCGGCAACGTGATGAGGATAAAACCTGTCGACTATCCCACATTCATCTCCTTGCTGACCGGTGCGGAGAAGGTGGTGACGGACAGCGGCGGCGTGCAGAAGGAGGCGTACTTCTTCGGGATTCCATGCATCACCCTGAGAGAGGAGACCGAGTGGCCGGAGACCGTCGAGGCGGGCTGGAACATCCTGGTCGGAGCGAGGAAGAGGGCAATCCTCAAGGCGATACGGGAGTTCGAACCAAAAGGAAAGCCTGCGATGGCGTTTGGCGATGGCCACGCGGCCGAAAGGATAGCCGCGATTGTCGTCGGGGGATGAGCCGCCGGGCGGAGTTACGTCACTGAGCCATGACTCTCCGGTAGACGTCTTCGCAAGCACTGGTCATCGTTTCAATCGAATACTTGGCGACTGCCAGCTCCCTCGACTTCCTCCCTGCCTCGACCGCCTTGTCGGGACACCTCAGATAGCCTAGGATGGCCTCTGCCAGTTCATCTGAATTGCCCGATTCGACCAACTTCCCGCTGACACCCTCGACAACACGTGACTTCAGACCGCCAATCCTCGATGCAACGACTGGGAGACCTGACGCCATGGCTTCCACGACGACCAAGCCTGACGCCTCCTCCCACAGGACCGGAAAGGCGAATATGTCGCTCGCTTGGTAAGCACGTCGCAGCTCGTATTGAGTCATTGCTCCAACGAAATAGTAGCGCATTCCCTGGCCAACCCGCCCCCTCAGGTCCTCGATAAATGCCCTCTGAGTCTTCGATTGGTCAAGCGGACCGATGACGAGGAACACTGCGCCGGGGAATTCCATGGTCACCCTGCCCACCGCCTCCAGCAGCACCTCGGCGCCCTTCTCTCTGATTACCCTTCCCACGAAGAGTATGATGGGGGTAGACAGAGTCCCGATTCCGGTTGACTTCGCAAGGTCGCGGACTGCCTCACTTTTCTCCTCGGGGGGGATTGGGTGAAAGAAGCTGCAATCGACTCCTCCCGGGATGACCGCGGCGTCGGGGTTGATGCCGCAAGCCTTGACGTACTGCGCTCTGTGTTCCTCCGACACGCAGACAAACGCGTTCGCGAACGGCAGGAGGCCCCCGAGCCTAATCGTGCACTCCTCTATTGGCGAATGAAATGTGTGCACGACCCGGGCGCCAAGAACTCTCGCCATTACCCCCGCCTCTAAACAGAAGCTCGCGCTCTGGGAGTGGACAATCACTCGCTTGCCTGAAAGCCTGAGCCTCAATATCTTGCCCAGGACGATCATGATGAAAACGGTCACGGCAAGTTCATGTACCACCCTGTAGACCAACTTGCTCTGTATCGCATCCTCCTTCTTCGAAAACCATGCGGGGAAAGCGATCACCGGGACTTCGTAGCCTCTCTCCTTCAATGCCCTCGCCAAGCTTCGCACGTAGGTGGTTATCCCCCCGACAGTGGGGACGTAGTAGTTTGTCACAATGACGATGGTCGGCCTTCTTTCACTTATCATACTCGACCGCCGTGCAATCCCGACTGTGCAGCCTAGACGTCCCTTCCGCAGCCTTGCTGGCAATCTCCCGAGCGAGGAATAGATCTCTTCCCACAATCATCAAGCAACATCTATTTATCAGGTGGACCGCCCCTAGCCAGCCAAACCGTCGCAGCGGAATTCGTGAAGACAACGTACGCTGTATTTGGCAACACGTTCTCAGCAGACGTGCACACTTTGTTCGGGCTGCCAGGGGGCAAGCCATCGGAGCCCAGCAGGCAGGAGATTCTGTTGTAACCGTAAGAAGCGTAGTAGGGGAAGACCGAGTTGTCTGAGACTACGAAGTGAACTCGATAATAGCTCATGAGGGAGCGAGATTCGGTCGGACTCCTAAAGCCAAAGATCAACTCCCAATGTAGCTCGGCATTGGCGACATGCACCGGAACATATATCTCATCAGTGTTGAACGATATACTGGTCAGATTCACCAGACGGACTTCCAGACTGTTGCCGTCCACGAAACCCCACATGAGTTGTTGCGGACTCAGGAAATGTGTCGAGGCCCCGCCCATGGGTAAGTTCGGCAGCCCCGAAATGGCCGCCAGCCTCCCTCCGGTGAGACCTGCATTCGTTGCCATCGTGCCCCACCCTCTGTGGCGGAGATAAAGGGCGGTCTCGTAGACGGCCTCGGGAATAGGCTTGTCTGTGACATAATAGTCTCTCCAGCGATCCTTCGTCTGCCAAGAGAAGACAGCCGATGCGATAAGCAGGCCCGCCAAGAATACTGTACTGAGCTGCCTGCGCCTTCTTAAAATCATGGTCAGGCTCAATGCGCCTACGACCACTAGCAGTGTGAAGATGGGGATGACGAACTCGATTATGTAATCGCGAAGCGAGAGCAGCGGAAGGAATATGAAAATCACCAAGAGCAGGAATTTGTCAACAGACTCCTTTGGCCTCTTCCAGACATATGCGATGAGGCCGATTGGTGCGAGGAGGAGCAAGAGTCCGACACGCCCGACGAAGCTCACACCCATGTTGATCAGGAGTGTGGCGAAGTTGCGCCCAGACAGAAAAACCCCTGTCTCGTATTGCTCAACGACGTCGGCACCGGAGATGCCGGGGAATTGGAACTGGATGTAGAATATGGATAGGAAGGCGACCATCGCCAAGATGACGAGCGCGAATCTCATAGGTTTCTCGAACTTAATCAGGGAAAACCTGAGCCGCTGGGTGACTAGATGCAGCGGCAGAGCGAGGATGTACGCGATGAAGATGAGGATAACGAGAAGACCCATCCTGTGCATCGAACCCAGTATCAAGAAGACTGCCAGAGACAGGATCAGATAACGGATGTCCTTCGTTTTCATATGCTTGATCAGCAAAATGAAGAAGAATGGCAATAGGGCAACCACGAAACCTCTGCTCGACGCGACCCATGCCGTGTCCTTGACATAGAACGGCGCAAGCGTGAACAGAAGGGCCACGGAGTGCGCGAAGATGTCATCGTCTCTGATGAGCTTCGCCATGATGAAGGCGGAGAGGACGCCGATTATCGCCAGAATCTGTCCGAACAGGAAGACGACGCCCTCGATCGGCACGCCAGAGACGAGGAACACGCTTGATAGCACGAACGGTGCGGCACTGGGATACGAGAGAGCGTACAATCCGAAGTATGAGCTGGGGTGCAGTATCCATTTCGCGAAGCCGTCTTGAGCTATCGAGTTCGCCATCGTGTGCACGAAGGTCGTGTCCGAGCCCATCTCGTGGTCGACCCCGAGGGGGAATCGAAAGACTATCGTGATGAACACGAGAGCCAACAGGACGCAGTAATTAACTTTCCGAGGAAGCCTCATCGTAGACCGCCATTACTTCTTTCGCCACGGACTCCCATGAGAATCGTTTGACCGATTCCGCGCAGTTATTCGACAGCGAGGAAGAGGTAGCTAAAGCTTTCTCCATGATTCCGGGGAGCGCACTCACGTCGTTGACGATATAGCCGTTCACCCCGTCTTCGACTATCTCCGGCACTATGCCCACGGGTGTCGACACTACCGGAGTGCCGCACGCCAGAGACTCCATCGCAATGGTGGGGAGGCCTTCATGTTCTGACGCGATTACAGTGGCATCAGCCGCATTGAGCATTAGGCTGAGAGTCTGCCTCGACGCGATTGGCCTCCAATCCACTCTTTGTAGAGACAAGCTTGCCGCCATTTCCCTTAGGGCGGACTCGTCCTTTCCCCCGCCGACTATCACCAAGAGCGCCTTCCCATTCTTCGCCTCGACCTCCTTGAACGCCTTGAGGATGAGGTGAACCCTCTTCTCCTCGACCAGACGTCCAGCATACAGAAGGATGCCTGCATCAGTGCCTATGCCCAGCTTCTTCCTTGCCTCGCGCTTGTCCGCGGGATTGAACACTCCGAGGTCGAGACCAGCGTACACCAGACGCATCTTCCCGGACAAGGCCGGATATTTCTCCTGGAAGTGGGTCATGTTCGCCTTCGACACGCATATGATCCTGCCAGCTCTCTTCAGTGAGAAAGACTCAATCTGGTCATAGATTTGACCGATGACGTCGCCCTTGTTAGCCCGCACTGAGTCCGAGTGCGCCCCATGGAGCGTAACGACCTTGGGGTTCTTCGCGTGGGAGATGCAGAACGGGGCCAAATCGTCCGGTCTCTGTGCATGGATGATGGTGTCTTCGGAGAGGCGCATGGAAGGTGCTGCTTTCACGAGGTTGAGCACGAAATCCAGGCTCGTCGTCGGTCGATCCTGGATGGCCACGAAGTCCACGCCGTGTGATTGGAGGTCTCCGGGGCTCCCGATGCCCACCAATTTCACCTGGACCCCATTTTTCGCAAGCGCTTTCGCGAGGTCGAGCGTGTACACGAAGACACCGCTGGCCGCCTCCTTCGAGGGGTCTATGCCGCAGACGAGGACTGCCTTAGTGGTCATCTTTCCGATGCCCGCCTCTTCTCTTCCTTGAAGCTTTCGGGCCACCGCTCCAGGAAGTTAATGATGAAGGCCGTGACATCGATCTTTTCGTGGAGCAGTCTCTTCCTCTTTTCCTCCCACTCGCCCTTCGCCTCCTTGTTGGAAAGCATCTCCTCGGCCCTTTTCCTCGCTTCATCGGCTGATTTCACATGGAAGCCCAGGCCATAGTTCTCTTGCTGGTCCGCGAGATAGCCGCGGCCGGCCTCTGAGACGAAGACCCACGGGGTGCCGAGGACCCCGGCCTCGGAAGCCATTGTGGCACCCTCGCCAACATAGAGGCTCGCATAGCTCAGCAAGTCGTGCACCCTGTGCAGGGGCAACTTGCTGGCATACCGTTCGAACTCCTTGGGGAGCGGTCTCTCCGTCGTGAGGAAAACCCGACCCCATCCCTCGACGAACTTCAGGAAATCCATCACCTGCTCTCCGGAGCTGAAGTTGAAACCCTTTTCCCCGACGTCGTGGCTGCTGGTCCAGGAGGCGAGACGGACGACCGAATACATGTCCCCCTGCTTCACGCCAATCTGTTCAAGCACCGAAGGGTCAGGGTGGTAGTAATTGGGATGCAAGTATGCGATCTCCTTGTATCCATTGTACTTGATGTGCTTGGGCCCCAAGTCGAGCGAGAAGCATGACGGGGTACATATGGCGTCTGTGAAAGGGAGCATCATCTTGGTGATTGTCCCAGCGATCTCAGTGTCCCCAAACGCCACATGCGGGATGCCGAGCACCTTGCTGACCTGTGCGGCATAGGGTGAGCCTGTGCTCACAATCATGTCCGGCTCGAAACGCGCCGCGAACTTGAGCAGGTTCAGGTCCCTCGGGAGGATATCCAGCACCTTACTGGTGAGCACTTTCCGGTCAGTCCCGAACACCTCGCAAGGGATTCTGTAATGATCAAGAAGGGCGATTGTCGATTCCTTCCTGACCGCCGCCGTAGATGTCTCGTGACCACGCCTCCTCAGGCCGGCCATGGCGTTTCTGAACAGGTGAACATGGGCGGGGTGCCCTATCACGAACATGAAGCGCAATCAGATCCTCCTTCGGACCGTGTACAGGTTCTGTATCATCTTCAGCATTTTAGGCTTGTGCACTAGCGTGTACCGGCCCAGATTCACCAGCTGTCCCCCGAATCTGCGCTTGAACTCCCTCGGACCGTATTCCTCCTCCGGCAGTCCCGCGCCGCCAAAGTCGAAAAGGCGATAACCTGATTCGCAGCCCCAAGTCATCAAGCGCCATGCGAGGAATTCGTTCGCGTTCGTCTCCTCCGCCTCCGGGGCTGAACCAGCATACCAGTCGTAGATTATGCCGGAGAATGTAAGGGCGACACGCGCTGCGACGGGTTTCTCACCGCTGTACGCTATGATCATCTTCGCCATCCCTTTAGGGACCAAGAGGCCGTGAATCGCCTCGAACAGCGACTTGTCCTGCAAGGGTATTTTCGCCTGTGCATGGGATTCGAGGAGAAGGGAATAAAGTGTGTCGATGTCTCCGACACTTGATGCGTCCACGACCTCCAATCCGAGGGTTTCAGCCTTGTGGATTCCCTTCCTCCGATGCTTGGTCAATTTCTCCCTTAGGACTTTCTCCCCGGCGGTCAGATCAATCAGGTAGTTCAGCCAGTCCTCCCTGGAGAAACCTGATTCTTTCAGGAGAGAGAGTTGATTGGGCTGATCGAAAAGCGGATACACTCGCGCGTACAGACTCTCCGCCCTCGACTTCATCAGCAGTTCCTTGAGAAGGATTGCTCCTCCCGCGACACCTTCCTTCCTCGGAACGAACAGCGGACCGCCGCGAACTGAGACATGACTAAGGAACGTCCCAGCCAACACCCCCGCATCCATGAAGGTGGTCGCCACGAGGGACGCGAGCATCTCGCCTCCTGTATTTCTGGCAATCATGGCGGTGGGCTTGCAGCCTTTCGTCTTGGAATAGACTTTGAAAAGCTCTCCAGACTGGAAGGGAGAAGGGTAGTTGTGATGGGACGCGAACTCGGAAATTTCCGCCAAGGACTTGTCATCCGAAGCTGTGACCGTAGTGGCCTTGATTTCCGCTGGCTTCGCGTGGGCCCCGGTCAATTAACCGAACCTCCTGAGCAGGTCGTATCCCTTCCGGCCGATCATGTGTTTAATCGGATGGAATACCTTCTCGAACCGCCCGAAGCTCGTCATGGTCCCGCCAAAGAGCCTCTTGAATTCTCCCGGCCCATAATCCTCTCCGGGCTTGCCGGCACCGCCGAAATCGAAGAGCCTGAAACCGTTCCTGCTCCCCCATTGCATGGTGTCCCACACCAAGAGCTCGTTCGCATGTTCCTCTTTTCCGACCGAGCTGCCGCCTGCGTACCATTCATAGATCGTCCCGCGATAGGTGAGGTACAACCTGCCCGCCAGTGTGTCCTTCCCTTTTGCACCGAGTACTATCCGGATCATGTTGACGGGCTTCAGCACCCGCCACGCGCTTGTGAAAAGTGATCTGTCGGCCAAAGGCACGCCCGCAGCACGGTAGGTCTCCCGGAGAAGCCCATAGAGAAGCTCGACATCCTCGTCTTCCTCCGCTTCCCTGACGGAGACCCCGCCCCTCTCTGCTTTCTTTATGCCCCTTCGTCTGCTCGTGTTGAATCCTTTCCAGATCTCGTCGATCGGCCTTGTCAAGTCATGGACGTAATTGATGTGGTCCTCGTATGCATAGCTCAAACCCTCGAACGCCGGACGGCGTGAGGACATGTCTCTGAGGTTGCGGAACTGAGCATACAATGAATCCGGACCGACCGCCTCGTCGAATGCCTTCATTATCTCCTTGATGGCCCCTCTTTTAGACAACGGGCCTCCCGTCACGATGGCCCGCGAGCTGAAGGCGCCTTTCAATCCGCCGCCTTCCTTGATGATGCATCCGAGGAGCAGATCCTCAATCTCGCCGTCCATCTCGGTCGCGAGGATGGCCGGTTCGTAGTTCTTCGTGGCGGCGAAAACATCGCGCATTTCTGGCGTCTGGAAGATGTTCGCCTCCGGAGAGGAATCGAGGAACGCGTTCCATCTTCCTACATCCAGGGCCTTCAGGACGTTCAGCGGCTCATCTCCCGAGTCTCCTCGCGATGAAATCGCCCAGAGTCACCGCATCGATATCGCCCGAGACAGTGAGAGCGCATGGGGCTTCCTGTGGCCAGTTGTGCTCGCCCGGACGCTTCTTGAGCCACCACATCGCAACCTCCCCTAAAGGAGCCACCCACGCGCCCTCGCCGAGCGCGCGCTTCAGCGCCTCATCGAGCGCCTTCTCGAAGAAGTTGAAACGCTCGGGGTGAAGTTGCAGCACCAGATGTCCTCCAGACTGTATTGCGGCGGCTGTCATGGCGGTGAGCGCCCTAGACAGTTGCTCGGGGTTCGTGATGCCGAGCCTGTCTATGAGAATCTCGTCATCGGGGATGGCCACCGGCATTTCGACGAGCCTGCTCCGCATGGTCGGGAGTTTGTTAGCGGTTCCGCCGATCCCGTAGGATCGCAATGCCTCGGTCATTTCCGCCAACGAATCGAACTCGCTCCCGCAACTCCATCCTGAAGGCACGCTGCTGTCGTAGAGGAAGCCCGCCCCCGAGACGGCTTCCATCATCGAATCGCTCCAGCGGAGGTAGGGAGCCCTGAACCCATTCGTCTGGAGTCCGACCGAACGGAATATTCCAATCGCTTCCTTCATCATGGCAATCTGGCGGTTTGTCTCCAGACCGGTGAGATTCCTGTGTCTGAGGCCGTGAACTGCCACCTCCATTCCGTCTAAAATTCCCGCGAGTTCGGGATGCCATTCGAGTACCTTGGCGGTGATTGGAAACGTTCCCACGACCTCGTGTCTTTTCAGCAGCGCGACCATCCTCTCAAGATTTCCCAGGAACTTAGTCGATGAAAATCCATATCGGCTCGGGAGCAGGAACGCACGCCTGATCCTCTGACACGCCGTTTTCGACTTCGCCCCCATCCCTGCCTCCATCAGATCACGCTCAGGACTATCGCCACCGCGCTGCAGACGGCGTAGAGCGCGAGTATCACGGCGACCAGTCTTCCCTCCCTCATCGGTTTCTTGCTCAGGATGTAGTAAGCGAGGGTGAACTTCTCCGCGCCTTTTGGCGGGCTCAGCGTGCCGTCTTCGTTGATCACGGGGTTGTGACAGGCTTCCCTCCTGTTCTCCTTCTTTATCCCGCCGAAGTAGAGCGTCGCGATCAGTTCGTAGAAGGAGGGAATTATCGCGATTACAGCGTAGAACTCGACGTGGCCCATGATGACGCCCGCTGCCATGGCGGCGCCCAGTCCGAGTGTCCCGATGTCGCCCACGAAGACTTTGGCGGGGAACTTGTTGAAGTAGAACAAGCCTAGAGCACAGCCCGCCAAGGCGATGAACACGATCATGGCGACTTCGGACGTGCCTTGAATCATGCTGATGATGAACAGCCCGAGGGAAACGACCAGCACCTGACCGCTCTCGAGGCCGTTGTAGCCCGCGGACATGTTCATCGCGTTCGCCATGCCTGTGACGCCTATGGGCACGAGCACGAACCAATAGGTCAGGAAGAGCAGCCGTGAACTCTCAAAGCTCAGGATCTGGCCGAACGGAAAGCCTATCGCGGCAGGCGGGACGTGCACGAGCAACAGGGGCAGCGCGGCGAACACGACCGCCACAGCCTTGATCCGCTGCTTGATGTTGCTGATGTCGTCTATGAGGCCGACCATCGAGGCGATGAAGAACACGCTCAGCGCCGCCAGATAGGCCGGCTCTATGTAGGCTCCCTCACCCTCCAGCTTCTTGAACCCGACGGCGAGAGAGAGGGAAATCGAGAACGCGAACACCGCCGCAATTCCGCCGAGCTCCGCGACCCCGGGGCGGCTCCTCTTGTTCACGTCGTGGCTGACCATCCCGCCCTCCCTCATCTTTCTGATGAGAGGCGGCATCGTCACTAGTACTATCACGAGGGAGGAGAGGAACGCCAGCAGTATTGCCGCGGAGTCCACGGGATTTTAATGAAATGCGGGGGATATATAAAGAGTGAGCGGGCCATTCTCAGACGGCCACACTCAGCTCGTCAGTGGCGGGTGGGCATGTAGCCGGGACCGCTCCTCCGAGAGATTTCCTTTAAATGTGGGTTTTCTGCGGGAGTGGGGTCAGATGGCGGCGGATCGCTCCTGCATATCTCCAGCAGCCTGTCTTCGGTGTAACCGAGCGGCAGGAGCAGCGTCTCGCCAGCGCGGCACAGCAGCTTGAGGTACTCGTTCACGTCTGGCTTCTCGTCTCCCTGGATGAAATCGGCGACTTTCACCTTCTTCTCGGAGTTCTTGCTCTGCCCGTCGGTGATCACGAACCTGATGTACTCCCCAGGTTCGATCGGGTATCCCCGGCTCTTCATCTGCTTCAACGCCGCCACCGAGCTGGTCATCACGGTGTACTCGTCGAGCTGGCGTGTCACCGCCTTCGTGAGGACGAGGTCCTGCAGGGGCACCTTCCCGTCCTTGAGACGCTGAGCGAACGTCTGGAGCACCGCGACCGCCCTCGGCAGCCTCTCGACGAACTCCTTCACGTTGTTCGCATGGCTCAGCTCGTCCAGCATCGCCTTCTGCGCCTCGTTCACGAAGGGAGAGGTGTCGTGCTTCCTGAGCTCGATGCCCCGGAGCTTCATCTCGCCGTTCTGGAAGAGGCCGTAGTAGCGGTTCAGGGCGCCGACGCCGGTGGTCTTGCAGGGCAGGAACACGACCCACTTGTAGACGCCCTCCAGGTCTATCGGGATGCCGATGGCGCCGTTAATGTGCTCGACGAGCTTGTCGATGCCGCTCGCGTTCGCCTTTGGACGGAGCCAGAGAGAGTCGACTATGCCGTGCACGACCTCGTAACCGTGCTGCTCGGCAATCTCCATGCTGCGGACGAGGAGGTCACGCGCGTGAGCGTTGATCGACTCGTGACACTCGATTCGGCCGAAACGCGCGTTTCTAAAACCTTGAAATCCAAATGATGTGACTAAAGTCCATTTGAGAATCGTGTCTCGTTCCCTGTAGATCTCCTGCTTCGGACCGGGCTCCTTCTTCAGTTTCTTGTAATACCTCTTCCGGTCGATCAAAGGCCTGAGCACGCGCGGCACCAGGCCCAACCTCTTCACGCAGCTGTGATAGCCCAGTCCCGGCACAGGCTGCCCCCCGCCATCCGCGCAACACCCGCAATTGAGCGTCTCCATGGAGAGGTTGAACTTCACCATGATGTTCGGATACAGGGAGGCGTAGTCCAGCTCCACGATGTTCTCGTGGACGCCTACCTCCGGTTCCAGGATGAAACCGCCACGGTCCGCGCGGATCAGCTGCTCGGCGTCCTTGAAGAACTCCGGCAGGTTCTTCTTCCACATCACCAGGACCCCGTCCCTGGTCGCCCTGTTAATCTGCATCGCGGTGAAGGCCGTGCCCGGGGTGAGCCTCGCCTGCTCCTGAGGAACTATGGTGGAGAGGCGGGAGAGCTCTCCGAGACCCGCCATCTCGCTCTCCCTGTACGCGAAGTGACCTCGGTCGATGTGCAGCCTGCCCTTGAGCAGGTACTGACCTGGCTTGTAGACAATCCGACCATAGGTAAAGTAGCTCCTGCCCTTCTTCTCGCCAAGCTTCTGAGGTTCCCGCCCGAGCTGCAGTCCGATGCCAAGCGCCTCGGACTTCTTCGCGAGGTAGGGCATCAGGAAGCTGTCCCCGCCGTCGGTCAGTATGACGTCCGGGTCGAGGTCGCGCAGGGCGGCGTTCAGCTTCTCGAGGATCTCCCCCTCGCTCCCGCCGATGTCGATCTCGCAGAGGCGGGCGCCGAGTAGCTTGTCCTGCAGGCGGGGGATGCCCATCGGGGCGTCCACCGCGATGTCGAGCAGGGCAGCCCGGAGCGGCGGCAGCCTGTACTCGAGGGCGAACTGCTCCTCCTGCATCCGCCAGACACCGTGAGAGTAATCGACCAGGCCGAGCGGGAAGATGTCGTGATGCAGGAAGTACCTCTGCGAGAAGCGCATGTCGATGTTGTAGAGGCGGTGGTCGTAGTAGCCGCCGTTGCTGTCGATCGTCTTCGCGAGGTCGTTCAGGTCGCGGTAGTGGCGGGGGAATATCTCGAGCACGGGCGAGGGTTCCTCGTCTCCGAGGTTGAGGCGGCGTCTCGTCTCTCGCACCTCGCCGATCTCGTCGAGTATCTCGAGGCGTTGGCGGTAGGACCGGAGTTCGCTTGGCGGCGCGCTCATGAAGAACGAGGGGCGGAAGCGGGAGTCCTCGATTCGCCGCGCGCCATGCTCGGTCCAGAGCCAGACGACGATCGAATCGCTGTCGTAGTTCGGATAGGAGTCGATTATCCAACCTTGCATGAATCCCCCGGCCAGCTGCGAGAAGAGGAGCGACTCTGCGGGTCTTAGAGTGACGCGGCAGGGAGGGCTGTGAAAGTGTCAAGGCGTCTTGATGACATCAATCGACTCTCTCTCCTGCTTCTTGATCTCCTCGATTTCCCTTTGCAGCTCTAGGAGAATCGATAGCATCGCAAGTTCGACCGGGTCCAGGTGCGCGCAGAAGCTGGCGGCTGATGAGTGCGTCCTCGCCTTCTCCAGCATGCGGTCGAACAGCTCCCTGTCCTTCTCTCGCAGCGCGCGGCGGTAATCCGTCCAGCGATCCAGTATCGACTCGAGGTGCAGGCGGTATGTAGGAACTGTGCGGCCCATGATGACACCTAGGGAACAATCACGCTGCGAGGGCTGAAGGGTTTTGGGGGGAGACGGGAGTAAAAGTGAAGAAGGAAGGCAACGAATGTTCCTCAGATAGAGAATCCGCCTAGAATCCGCTCTCACCGTGGCGAGAATCACGGCCTACTTTCCTCAAGAAAAGAATCCACAATCCCGTAGAACTCATCAGGCTTCTCCAGCATTGGTAAGTGACCACAGTCCTCGATGTAGCTGGAGGCGATCCTCGGCATCAGGGAGCCGATCTCTCCGTCCATGCCCCGGTCCACGAGAAAGTCATCCGCTCCATACACCATGATGGCGGGAACCTTCAACCCCCTCAACCCGCTCCAGTCTGTCGGCCTCGACATCATTTCACCGCACAGCGAGGCGGCTCGAACGTCAGCTTTCCTCGCCTCCTCCAAGATGATGCGACCCTCCGGCCCGCCGACTCCGAACATGCCCGTGATCGTCATCTGTCCGAGGCTTCTCGAAGTGTCAGCGAGGCGCATGAACATCCTCATGACAGGTTCGGCCGACCATGGCGGTGGCGTCCTTGTTATTCCCGCCAAGGCCGCGTCAACTAAACCCAATGCCCAGAACCTCTGAGGCGCGGAGATGGCGGTGAACGCCGCCACTGCTCCACCCATAGAATGGCCCACGATTGCCGCCTTCTTGACGCCGACCGCATCCAGGAATCCTTTCACGAACTTCGAATAACCGTAGAGCGTGTACCCTTCGGCGGGCTTTTCGGAATCGCCGAAGCCGTAGAGATCCAACGCCCAGATTCGGAACTCTGGAATTCTCTGGTTCGCTTCGTGCCAGTACCTCTTCGAAGCCATCCACCCATGGATGAGAAGAACATCAGGACCTTCGCCCTTGACCTCGTAGGCCGCCCTCAGCCCGTTCACCAAGACATTTTTCACGCCGGTGGTATCGCCTGGCGGGAATAAACCTCTGCTTCTATTCCTCTTTTCAATGCGATAGTTCGATTCAAAATCGGACATGTGCACAATGCATTCAATTTCAGTTCAGCCCAGAAGAACCGTTCAGGTCCAATATGAACCTGAAAGTGCCCTTAGGGCTGCTACTGTGCGTGCTTGTAGGAGGAACGCCATTCGCCGCAGGGAGCAATGGACATGGAGAACCCAAATCGGTCACGGCATCCTGCGCTCTCACTTCCGCGGACGTCTCCTGGGAGGCTCCAGGAGAAGGGAGTCCCGTAGGCTACGATGTCTACAAGAAGGCGGCAGGGGAAACGTATTACGTGAAGGCGAACACCGCGCTGGTGACGGCCACGTGGTACGTCGTCGGTCAACTGTCGTCTGGGATCGCTTACGGGTTCAGGGTGACCGCGGTCTATGATGATGGCAACTCGTCCGCGATGTCAGCACCGGCCTTCTGCACGACCGGCTAGGAGAGCTTGGCGAGCTTCGCGGCAAGATTCTCTTCCATCTCTCTGAACCCCGCCTTCCTGGCCTCATCCAGAGCCGTGACCAGGAGTTGGCGGGCCCTCTCCATTTTCCCCGCTGTCGAACAGGCAAGGGCCTGATATTCGAACACTATCGCGCGGGAAGCCGGCTCCGCTACGTGGCGGAGCAATGCGTCAGACCGCCTCATGTGAGACTCTCCGAGATCCTCAAGGCCGAGGGTCCACGTCTCCTTCGCGAGAATCGCCGCACATCGCGATGCCCACGCGTAGTTCTCGCGGGCTTCGTTCAGCTCCAGGGCTTCCTCGAGCAAAGGCAACAGCTCTTTCTGTCTACCCAAGTCAGACATGACGCTGGACAGGTTGTAGAGGCATGAAGCCATGACCACGGTGGCGCCAGTCGCGCGTGCCTCTGAAGTCGCCTTGATCAGGTACCGCTCGGCCTCTTCGTACTGCTTCAGCTCGTAGAGGTTGCCCCCCAAGCCCGTGCAGACCTTTGCAATGTCGAGCCTGCGACCCTCCCGCTCCAGCAGGCGGAGCGCTTCCTTCTCTTCCTCGACCGCCCCGACGAAGTCCTTCTGAAGGGACCGCACGCGCCCGATTCCGTACACGCACAGCCCTTCCCATCGCCTGTCTCCGACATCGAACGCGATTGCCCGGCCCTTCTCGAAAGCGTCCCTCGCTCTGTCGAGCTGCCCCGTATCCTCGTAGACACCGCCAATCCAGTAGTAGGTTTCCGCGAGGAGGCGCAGGGCCCCGAGACCTTCAAGACGCCGTCTGGCCTTGAGTAGGAGGGGCAGGGCGAGCCGGGAACCTCGCTCCAGCTCCGCCTTCCCCTGACCGAGGAGCGCTTCCGCCACGGTCTGGCGGTCTCCTCCTCTCTGGGAATTGCCATATGCTCTCGCTGCCTGGGCGAAACGCCCCAGCGCGAACAGCGCGTGGCCCTTTGCCAGCCACAGGCGTGACTCAGCCCGTCTGCTTCCTCGCAGGCGGATGAGCTGGTCGAGGAGTGGGAGGAAAGACTCCGCCAGCCCTTCATCCACAATCTCCTCTCCCCTCTCTACCGCCAGATCAATCGCCTCACGTCTGGCCCCGCCCAAGAGAAGGTGGCGCAATGCTGAGATGGATTCTCGCGTGCCGGTGGATTCCGCGAGGATCTCTCCCGCCTTCCTGTGCAACTCCGCCAGTCCCTCCGGCGGCAGGTTCTCGACAACGGCTGCCTTCACGAGATCGTGGACATCTAGACGCTCATCCTCCACCTCTCTGACGAGGCACAAGCGGAGCAACTCGTTGGAGTGAGCCCCGAGGAGGCTCCTGGGAATCGGCTCGCCGAAAACCGATGCGAAGGCGAGCGCGTCTCTGGCCTTCTGGTGCAGCTGAGGAAGGACGTCCTGCCCGAGCCAGTCGGTCGACCTGAGGCGGATCGCCCCGAGGGGCAGCCTGCCCGTTGCCGCGAGCTCGAGGGATAGCGGATGCCCGCCACACTTCTTCAGTATGCCGGCCCGCCTGCCTTCCTCCACGCCCATGACGGCCAGGACCTCTCCGGCTTTGTCCAATGGGAGATCATCCAGCTTCTCCTCCCAGATTAGCCCCCGGACCACGCCCTCCGCCCTGAGGAACGGAAGGTCTTTGCGCGAGATCAACAGCAGCTTCGGGCCGCTTCTCCGAGGCCCTGCCTGTGTGAGCGTTTGCAGCAGCCTCTCCACGTCCTTCTTTGCCGCATGAGCATCGTCGAGCACTACCAGCCCCTGGAATCCGGCCATGTCCCTCCGCAGGATGCCGATGGATTCATCGGAACTCGAGCCGCCGGTGCGTTGAAGACAGTTCAGAAGGGCGGGCTGGCCGACAGCGTGCAGAAGCAGGGCGATATCCCTGACGAGGTCATTCGCCGTCGTGTCTGGCAGTATCCGCCGCCATAGAATATGGACGCGACCCTGAAACCCCATGACCCAGCGGGATGCGACAGCCGTCTTCCCGATTCCGGGGAGGCCGAGGAGGAGGAACGCGCGGCTCTGATCATCCTCGAGGAATTCATCAAGCCGGGACAGCACTTCCTCGCGACCGCGGAAGTTCGGCGCCGATATGGCCCCCCGCACATCGTAGACCTTGCCCCTGCTGATTCGCGACTGCAACTCAAGGAAAGAGGCGAGGTCGAGGCGGCCCGCCTCAACGCTGAATGACAAGTCGGAGAAGCGCGGCCGTTGCGGGAGGAGGGCTGCGACCTCATACAATCGCATCTCGCTCTCGCGGCCGGAAAAGTCTCTCACGACGACCCGCATCTCCTCAACATGCTTCCGGACCTCTCTCGCCCGGCGCGCCCCGTCGTCGGTCAGGAAATACGCTGTGACCTTCCTCGTCCTGCCTCCGGCTCGGATCTTCGCAGTCCTCACCAGTCCTTTCAGATGGAGATTCTTCATCGCGCGCGAGACGTGCTCCCGCCTGTCGCGTATCATATCCGCGATGCGATCCTGTGTCAGTTCCTCCGCCGCGGGACTGTCTTCCTCCACGTGCGCACGGTCGAGGAGGCAGAGGAGACACCTCTCCGCAGTCTTCACCCGCCGGGCCACGAAATGGACATGTGCACATAGTCCTTAAATGTCGCGAGACGAACATTCGCTTCATGGAGACGTCTCGAGTCCTCTCGCCGACAGAGGGATGTGAGCAGTTCTCGGGTCGCAACGATGTCCTGGAAAGATGCTGCGCCTACCTGACAAAGGAAGGCTTCACAGTGTCGCTGGTCGTCAGCGTCCCGAAAAGTCGGGGACCGCGGCCGCCCGACCTAATCGCGGCCAAAGGTCTGCGCTTCGTGAGGGTGTTCGCGCTTGCCAGCGAGGACATCGACGCCACGGAGACAAGGGACAGGATTCGCACGGCGCAGAAGGAGGGAGAGACCCTCGTCTGCGTTCCCTGGCCTCTGAAGTGGCGGGCCCTCTCGAACATCGACAGATGGGGGCTTCGCGGCGTGGCGGTCACGGGGTGGTAGGGAGGATTCGAATGAAAGGCCTCATTGGAGGATGTGCCGAGGCATGGCGGGGCGTAGAGACTCGCATGCCTTGGCCTTTTTTTCTGATATTTCACCACTGAGCCTCGTACTTGAACCTGACCGATAGATAGGTTCTAGCGGCAAGTCAATAAGACACAGGACGTTTTCCTGTCGCCGAGGCTGTCCTGCGGCGGTGTGCTCTTGCTCGATGTCCTTGCCTCGTTCGGCGTGGGAGTGCTCCTTGGTCTGTCGATAGCAGCTCCCCCGGGACCCGCCAACGCGATGATCGCCACTCACGCGGTGACGAGGAAGCGCTGGTGGGCCGGCACGCTCGTGGGCTTCGGCGCGATGACGGCTGATGCCGCGTTTCTCGTGATCACGTACCTCGTCGGCAGGGCCGTGCAGCCAGGTGAGAATATGCTGGTCGCGATCTACGGCACTGGCGCGTGCGTCATGTTCTTCTTCGCGTATAACGCGAGCAGGAAATGGAGGAAGCCTCCGATGGACCAGCTGCAGGAGGTCCGACCGACGCACTCCTACATCTCTGGCCTCGCAATCGGCCTGACCAATCCGTATCAGATACTTTGGTGGTTGACGGCCGGACTCGCGTTCATCCAGAGCGTCGGCCTCGCGATGGTGGCGGGTTTCTTCTGCGGCATCATCATCTGGACCGTGAGCTTTCCTTGGGCGCTCGACTACGCGAGAAGAAGAATCGAGAAGGCGTATCATGTCGTCATGCTCTTCTCGCTGGCCACCCTCGTCATCCTCGGAACCTGGCTCATCTTGCAGGTGGCGGTTCTCTTGCTGACATAATCGCGCGACCGCGAATCTCGGCGCGCTGCTACTTCCGTGTGATAGAGAGATTGGCGGGTACAATATCTAACGGCCCGATGCTGGACGGAATATCCACAGCCTACCTGAACCGCCTTTACCCCGCGCAATGGGTCCTCGCTGAGGTCTTGGATGCGGATGCGAGGAAGAGACCGACGCGGGTGCGGGTAATTGCCCACAGCGCGAACCGGCAGGACATACACTCGGTCCTTATGCAATCGCACGGGCACCTCGTGCTCCTCTTCGTCGGGGCCCCGCGAATCGATAGCGTTGCTTTCTAGGGCTCACCACGGGACGCGCTGGTAACCAGTGTTCTCCTTCACCTCGCCCAGTTCCACGTCCAGATCCACGTCTGCGATCCTCACCTGCTGGTCGGCGAAGTCGTCTATGGTCGCCTGGTTCGGCGGCACTGGCCTGAACAGCTCCCTGATCCCCTTGTCCGGCACGGTGACCTCGATACCGCGAGGGTGGTGCTGCAGCCTCACGACACTGTCGACCGACTCGTAGAGGACCCTCCGCAGCTTCCTCCGCCTGTTCATCTTAGAGAGGCCCGCGTTCGTCACGAGGGTGACGGTCTCGTGCTTCTCCGTGACCTCCCTGATCTTCCTGAGGGACCGCATGAAGAGCTGGTGCGCCTCGTCGTAGTCGACGTCCTCGTCGAGGAACAGGTCCGGGAGGCAGGCGAGGACGAGTAGGCCCGCCCCCGTCTCCTCGATCTTCTTCTCGACGACGTCGAGGATGAGGGTAGCCATCTGGTACGTGGTGAAGGCCCTGGCGACGTGTATCCTCGGCAGCACGTAGAGGCGGCTCATCCCGAACCTCTTCGCGAGAGACGCCATGCCGTATGGGTCAACGCTGTTCCCGCCATCGACGAACACGACGCTGCCGCCCGTGTCGAAGACGTGACGGACGCAGAGCACGGATGTCATGTGGAACACGAAGTCGCTGCCGCTGTCCACGAGGCTAACCTTCCCCGCCTCGAAACCGCCTATGATCGAGTCGAGGACGCCCAGCGATGTCTGTAGCACTCGCCTGGCGGGAAGCGCCTGCTCCTGAAGGGTGATTGTCTCTGCAACTAGCGCCACTTTTTCTCCCCCATTAACCAGCGTTCATGGACTACAAAAGGCGGGAGAGGGGAGGGGGATGAGTGAATCTACCGTTTGCCAGATGCACCCTGTCTATAAGAGACCAAGACTTCCGCCGCAACGGTCCAGACCTTCAGAGGAATTTCGTGGATGGAGATCATTTCCTTGCAGAGGTCTTTCGCAGGGCTGTTGAACTCCCCGTGCGGGAAGCCACCGATGATCATCGTCAGGTCGCCTTTCTTCTTGCCAAGGAAATCCTGCAAGTCGACTCTCTTGCCAGCGGGATCCATGGCGACCGCCTTGCCTCCGACCTCTTCCAACACCGCCTTCAAGTCTTTCCCGCCTTCCAACGTCAACAACGGGGAGCCCTCGGCCGGCACCCGCCCCGCCTTGAACAGCTCCTCCATCAGCCCGACGAACCTCGTGTAGTTCTTCGGAATCCGGGTCTCCGGCGCAATCATGATCATCTCGTTATTGCGTGTGTGCACAATCGTCTTCAGCCTGCCCTCTGAATTCAGGATCGAGTCGAGGCAGAGCAGCATGAACAGGTGCACGATGTCGGGCCTGCCCCGCCGCTCTCCCTGCTCAAGTCTTTTCATGGCGGGATGATGGAAGCTCGAATCGAGCAGGATTCCGGCGGGAGACTTGCCGCGCTTGCGCGCGTAGCTCCTGATGGCGGGGTGACCCTGTATCTCAGGCGGGACAAGCTCCAGTTCAGAATCGGCGAGGACGAGGGTGAGCATGCGCAATCCTAGCTCAGGATGTCCGTGAGTCTCCCCGCCTTCCTCGCGAGCTTGATCTCGCGGGCGATCCTCCGCCCGGTCGACATGCCTGGCTCGACGAGGTCGGAGTAGGGGCTGCCTGAGATGAACAAGTTCGTCCCCGCGACGATCCGCGTGCTTATCTCGAACACCTTGAACTCGAGCTTATCATTCACGATCGACTCTAGGCAGAAGGGGCCTATCATGCCGCCAAACAGCTCAAGTGATCGCTCCACCACCTTGTCCCCGAGCTCGAACGCCCTCGGCAGGAGAGACTCGCGCAGCACGACGGGCATGTTGCCGGTGACGACGAACGAAGGGTAGAAGCCCATGTCCCTCAGCCCCTCCTGCGCCCCGAGCTTGTACATCTCGTCGATGTTCGACTCGTCGCGGCGGTCTATTCCGAGGAACTCGAGCGTGCCCTTGCTCAGGCGGTAGCCCTTCTCGACTATCGGGGAGTAGAAGAAGTGCATGTAGTACCTGGTGCCGATGATGTACTCCTGAATCGTGTAGGGCTGGCCGACCTTGATCCCGTGCCTGAAGTCCTCGTAGTTCTTCGCGATGAAGCTGCCGCGGCCGCCCTTCGCCCCGTGGTACTTGACAAGGACCGGGCGGTCTATCTTCTCCGGCTTGTCGATCTTGGCGGGCATGTCGACGCCTGCGGAAGTGAGCCACTTGCGCTGCATCTCCCTGTCCGACTCCCATGCGAGGACGTCGCGGTTGCCGAACGTGGGCAGTTCGAGCTTCGCGAAGTTCTGCGCGCCCATGTACTCGACGAAGGAGCCGTGCGGCACCGCCACCACGCTCTTCCCCCTGAGCTCCTCCGCCCTGTCGAGGATCTCGCCGTAGCTCTTCACGATCAGGAAATCATCGGGCTTCGCGAGGGGGAATGCGTCGTAGAACTTCGGCTGCTTGCCTATCGCGATGCCTAGTGTGCGGAAGCCCTCCTGCCTGGCGCCATGGAAAATCTGGAGGCTGGAATGAGAACAGACCGTGGCCACGACGGGGTCGCCATAGTCCTCGAGGAATTTGCGGATGTCCCCCTTCGAGACCATATTGAACGATACTGAAATGCCGCTTTAAAGGTTTCGAATGTCCCCCCCGATGGCGGGAAACATCTAAGGCCTCGCGGCACACTGCGGGGGCAGAGGGGACACGCCATGGAGCTCTTGAAAGGCGTCCACGTGATCGAGACGTTTGCGAACTGCGCTCTGCTGGTCGATGACAGGCTCATCCTCGTCGACACGGGTGCCGATGGCGGTGCTAAGGACGTGCTGGGCTACCTCGACCGCATCAGGCGCAAGCCCACCGACATATCGACAATCATCATCACTCACACCCACCCGGACCACGTGAGCGGCTTGGCGGTGATGAGAGAGAAATCTGGTGCAAAGGTTGCAGCGCACCGCATGGAAGCGGACTACATCTCACGGAAGAAGCCCTACCCGGGGCCGCCGGGGATCCAGAGGCACAAGCCTGTCGACATCGACATCCTCCTTGACGACAAACAGAGGTTCGAGGAGATGCTCGTCCTTCACACGCCGGGTCACACGCCCGGAAGCCTCTCGCTCCTCGACGAGAGACGCAAGCTCTTGATCGCCGGCGATGCGTGCCAGACCGAGGAGGGCACGATCGGCCCGATGGACGACGCCTACAACATCGACCCGAGGATGCACAGGGAGAGCATCAAGAGGCTGGCGCAGCTCGACTTCGAGGCAATCATCGTAGGTCACGGCAAGCCGCTGGCGACCGGGCAGTCGGAGGTCATGAGGCAGCTCGCGTCGAGGCTCTGAGGAATATCCAGGACCTCTCCGGGCGCGAAGCGCGGGCAATGCGGTCACGAGAGATTGTTCCTCGGTTGAGACTGGCGCGGGAAGGCTTTTATCATCGCGTCCGCGTTTCATGACCTGGAGCAAGATGACGGGACCTCGAATGACCGCGCCTGCGACATCATCGGAGGGTCGTGCGGGTGATGAGTAAGACGGGGTTCAGGCAGACGGCTGGAGACGTCACCCTGGACCTTTTCGATAAAGTGATACGACGCGGCGGCGAGGATTCGAGCATGGCGAGGGCCCTCAGGATCGCCTCCAGGATGATCCGCAAGAGAGCCTCCATGGAGACGATGAAGAGCTACCTTGGCGAACCGTGGATGAATAGACTGCTGGAGTGTCAGGAGGAGGTCGCCCGGTGCGGGGCGGTTCCGTACTACCTGAACCAGTACAAGGGACAGGAGATCTCTTTCTGGCTGAACATACCGAGGTGGATGTTCGAGAACAGAACGAATATGCATGTCGAACGAAGTCTGGACATAGGCTGCGCCTACGGCACTCTAGCCCTTTTCTGCAAGCGCCTGTTCGACTGCGAGGTCTATTGCCTCGATATGATGACAAGCGAGCAGATTGAATCTCTCACAAAGAAGAACGGCATGTCATTCGCGGTGAACAACATCGAACTGGATCCGTTCCCGTGGGATCTCAAGTTCGACCTGATCACATTCACCGAGGTGCTGGAGCACCTCAACTTCAACCCAGTGCCGACGCTGCAGAAGATTCGCGACCACCTGACGGATAAAGGAAGATTCTACCTGAGCACGCCGGATGCGGTGCAATGGGGCAAGATAAGGGGAGGCCATTCGAGCTGGAGAGACATCCCCTATCCCAAGAAGGGGCTGCCGCTCACAGGCGGCCACACATACCAGTACTGCAAAGATGAGTTGTTCCAAGTCGTCGGCGAGGCGGGATTGGACATGGAGAAGTTCGATTATGCGCCGGGCTTCGGAGCAAGGCACCTCAATGTCTGCCTGAGAAGGAAGTGATTCCTCCTTCCTGAGCACCCGATTCCATTTGACTGGGAAATGGCCTCGGTGTCAACTGGAGAATCAGAAGACTAATCATGAAACTCTATGACAGCTGCAGCTTCTTCTCCTGATCTCGCCCAACCGGCCCCGCCACCGCCAGAGAGCAGTCCTCTATGCGGATGTACTTCTCCGCCGCCTCGTGAATCTGCTCGGCGGTCAGGCTGCGGATCATCTCCGGGAACCTCTTGAGGTAGTCAAGCCCGAGGCCGAAGTACTCCATGCGGAACAGCTCCCCCGCCATCTCCGCGTTCCTCTCGAGCGAGACCTTGAGCGAGCCGATCTGGTTGTCCTTGCCGTCTGAGATCTCCTGGTCTGTCAGCGGCTCCTTGTGGAGCCTGTCCGTCTCGAGCCTGATGCCGTCGACGGCCTTCCGCAGGTTCTCCGGGTTCACACCCATCGCGATGGCCCAGTGTCCCGCCACGAGCCTGGGGTCGAGCGTGCTGAAGGAGTAGTAGGCGAGGCCCTGCGTGTCCCTGAGGTTCTTGCCGAGGCGGCCGTACATCCCTATCCGCCCGAAGAGGAGGTTGGCCATGTTCAATGCGTGGAAGTCCTTGTGATTGCGGGGGATCGCCCTCAGCCCTACGGCGATGTCCGCCTGGGACTTGTGCGGCATCGGGATTATCTTCGTGGCTTTCTTGGCGGGGGCGGGGACGGGCAGCTTCGGTCTCTCGCCTTCTCCTTCGAACCTCGAGAGCACCGGTGAGATTCTCTTCTCGACCAGCCCCCTGTCCACGTCTCCTGACATCACGACGATCATGCCCTTCGGACCGTAGCTGGCCTTGTGATGCGAGACGAGGTCGCTTCTCTTGATGCGCTTCACGTCGGTTACCTCGCCGCGCGGGTCTTTGCCGTAGAGATGGTTCGGATACAGCGAGGCCATGAGCTCCTTCGCCGCGCGCCTGGCGGTGTCGTCCATGTCCATCTTGATCTCGTCCAGGATCTCCCCGCGCTCCTTCTCCACCTCCGATTGCGGGAAGGAAGGATTAGACAGGCAGTCCACCATGATGCCGAACACTCTCGGGGCGGTCTCGCGCGGGCATTTCCCGCCAAAGTGCACAGCTTCCTCGGCGTTCCTGAACTCCAGCGTGGCCCCTAGCTTCTCGATGTCCTCGGCTAGCTTGCTCGACTTCCTCGTCTTCGTCCCGCCGAGCAGGAGCCTGGCGGTGAACTCCGCGACGCCCCTCTTATCCTCGCTCGCGGTGCCCGCCCACAGGCATCCGTGGAACGCCACGAACGGATTGGCGGGCATCGGATGATAGAGGACCGCGATGCCGTTGTCGAGGACGATCCTCTGCGGTTGGAGGCTCATGCCTTCACCTCCTCAGCCAGGAAGTGGACGACGGTCCTGTTGTTCTCGGTCAGATACTTGCGGGCGACATCCTGGATGTCCTTGGCCGTCACCCTGTCGACCGCCGAGATTGTGTGATCGTACTTCTCGAACCCTCCCGCCATCTCGAAGAATGTCGTGATCATCCCCTGGTAGGTCACGCCGTCGTTCTCGAACCCGCTCCACGCGCGTATCTGCGTCCTCGCGACATCGAGCTCGACCTTCGCTGGCGGCTTCTGCTTGATCTTCTCGATCTCGTTGAACAGCACTCTCTCTGCTTTCTCCGGAGGGACTCCGCTCCTCACCGCAACGTGTGAGACGAGGAGACCTGGGTCGATCTTGACCTCCGCCCTGCACGTCACATCGATGGCGAGCTTCGCCTCGACGAGCGCCTTGTACAGCCTGTTGCTCCTCGGCTGCCATCCGATTGCGGCGAAGGGGTGGTACCCCCGCCAACCGGCGAGCACCGCCGACAGCATCGCGAGCTTCGGCGTGTCGTCGTGGGAGAACTCGGGAATGTGCCACCCGGCGAAGATGTGGTCCAGGCTGCCTGGTTTCCTGATTACCGACCGCCTCTCGCCCATCTGCGGCGGCTCCTTCAGGTTCATAGGCTCCGGCGGCTGCTCTGGCTTGAACCCGCCGAACCTCTGGCGGATCTTCTCCATTATCGCTGCTTCGTCGAAGCCGCCGACCACGACCATCGCCGCGTTGTTCGGCGCATAGTACCTGAGGTAGTGGCGGTACATCGTGTCCCTGTCGAGGCGCTGCAGGTCCTGCTTCCAGCCTATGGGGAGCCAGTGGTACGGGTGGATGTGGAAGGCGTTGCTCCAGAGCTCCTCCTCGGCGACGAACTCCGGCATGTTCTCGGCGCCCTCCCTCTCGGAGATGACGACGGTCCTCTCCGACTCGAACTCCTTCTGCTCGAACGCGGCGTTGCGCATCCTCTCCGCCTCGATGAAGAGAGCAGTGTCGAACGCGTCGGCGGGCACGGTCTCGAAGTACGCGGTGAAGTCTGTGTCGGTAAAGGCGTTTAACTTCCCGCCAAGGCGGCCGATGAGGAGGTCTATGTCGCCCTTCTTGAGCTTCCCCCCGCCCTTAAACAGCATGTGCTCGACCCAGTGAGTCGAACCTGTCATGCCGGGGCGCTCGTTCCTGGAGCCTATGTGATAACCGATCCAGACGCTAACCGCCGTCGCGCCCGGTATCTGCTTCAGGATCACCTTGAGACCGTTGTCCAGCTTGGTGACCGTGGCCATGGGGCTGGATAAAGTCGCACGCCCCTAAAGCTTTGGCCTGGTCGGCGGAGGCTGGCGGCGCGGGAGATGACACCTGAGAACCGCCGCCAAGTTCTTAGCCGAAGAGAATCAATTGCCACTCGTGCGCAGACAATGCCTGGTCGTGCCGAAGCAGAGAGCCGAAGAGGTAAGGCGAGGACTCCTGGAACGAGGGATACTGGAGAAGCACTTGACAGTACAGAGAGAGGGCGATTTCATCTTGTTCCCCGTCAAGGAGCGTTTCGACTCCGAATTCAGTTTCGAGGAGAGAGAGTTCGTTGAAGCGTTCAAGCCGATCGTCCACTATAGCGAGGTGGTCGATGTCCCCGAGGAGCTCAAGTCACTTTTGCCGACATCGCTCGACATCATCGGCGACATTGCGCTCGTCCGCCTGCCTGACGAACTGCGAGGCCACGGCGGGGCGGTCGGAGATGCCATCCTCAAGGCCTACAAGAGTGTGCTCTGCGTCTTCGCGGACGAGGGCGTTGGCGGGGAATACAGGATCCGCAGGCTGCGTCACCTGGCGGGAGAGAACAGGACAAGGACCGTCCACCGCGAGCACGGCCTGAACTATTCGGTCGATGTCTCGAAGGCCTATTTTTCTCCAAGACTCGCGAGCGAGCGTGTGAGGATAGCAGAGCAAGTCATACCTGGCGAAATCGTGCTCGACCTGTTCACAGGAGTCGGACCTTACGCCATAATGATCGCAAGGAAAAGCAAGCCATCGATAGTCTATGCCGTCGACAGCAACCCCGCCGCCTTCGAGCTTCTCGAGGAGAACGTGCGGGTGAACAGAGCGGAGAAGGTCAAGGCGATGCTGAGCGACGCGAGAGAAGCCTTGAAGAAGATATGCAAGGTCAACAGGCTCATCCTCGATTTACCGCAGTCAGCGCGCGATTTCTACATCGACGCACTCGAGTCTGTGAATGTTGGCGGGATGCTGCACTATTACGAGATCGTCGAAGCTGTCGAACTAGAAGACCGGAAGGAGTGGCTGATTGACGAAGCGAATCGGCATGGAGTCGGTGTTGAACTCATCGTCACCAAAGAAGTGAAAACCTACTCTCCCGCCCAGAGGCACTTCGCCTTCGACCTCAGGGTTTCCCGAGCGTGATGCCCCTCTGGTCCTGGTAGTTGCCGGACCTCTCGGCGTACAGCTTCATCGGCTTCGATTCGAGTCTCTCGAACACAATCTGCGCGAAGGTCTTCCCTATCTCGAGCTCCAGAGGCTCGGAGGAGGAGTTCAGGGCGGGGAGGGTTAGCGTGCCCCGGAAACCGGAGTCGACCTTGCCGAAGGACGCGATGACTCCCTTCCTGATCCAACTGGTCCTGAGCCAGAGCTGGGCGGTCAGCATCGCACCGAGGTCGACCACCTCCTCCGTGCTCACGATGAAACGGGTCATCGGCGGTATCTTGACGGTGCCCTGAGTGACCTTGGAGTCCTGTCCCGGGATGAGGATTTCCGCAATCCCGAGATCGTAGCCGTTGGGCGTGAGACGGCTGTCGCTGTATGGGTCGATCTTGAGTTCACCGACCTTGACGGCGTGAGAGATGTCGCCATCCGAAAGCACAGCCACGCTACCCGTGAGATAGCGTGCGTTCAAAAACCTTGTCTAGAGGCGCTCAAGTGTGAAGTCCTGAAATCAGTTTCTTGGAGGGCGAATGGTTCATGCTCTACTCTCCTTGAGCCTTTCGAGATACCGTTTCCTCTCTTTCGGACGCAGCTTTCTCGCGGACGCGTGCGCAGGCATCTCTGCGTGGTCGGAATCGAATGATTCGTGAAGCTTCACCTCGTCGTACCGCCTGACGACCTCGTCCAGGCTGCGGAACTTCTTCTTGCCGTCAGGCCATTCGATCGGCAGCTCCCGCACAACTGTCCCGAGCATCCTTTCAACCTACCCGTTTGCATCGGCGAACTGGATGATGGCGGCGGTGGAGAAGAACAGCGAGTCGGCGAAGGTCTTCCAGCGCCTCCGGAGCAAGATCAGGCAGGCGGGGGATCAGACGGCCGCGGAGCCGCTGCCGGTCCCGGCCCAGAAAGCGACGAAGTAGCCTCCATTGGCGGTTGCGAACCCATGTTTCCCAAGCCCCCCGCCAAAGGGGGGCATTTTTTTCTTTTCATTTTCATTCGAGGCGGCCCTCTGTTGACTCTTTCCCGCCGTTGATAGAACCGGTCTGTCTCCAAGACTACGGCAGACACGGAAGAGCGTCCATCAGACGATTGGATCCCACCTCTCGACGATCCGCGTCCAATCCCGGACGACCCTCGCGGACCTTGAGAACACCCTGACGCACCTCCAGCCGACTCAATCCAATATCAAGCGGGTCCTGACGGACCGCGAGAGCACCCAAACGCATCTTCAGCCGATCCAATCCCTTATCCAGCGGATTCGAACGGAGTCCCGGACGGTCGTCTGGAACCGTCAGACAGTCTTCCGACAATGCCAGAAGGTCCGCTAGAACCATTAGACGATCCGAAGCGAGTCCCAGACAATCCTCTGGAGGTGCCAGAGGGCCTTGACCCCCCTCCTCCAGCCCTCCGCTACCGCCAGACGGTCGTCTGGAATCCCCAGACGGTCTTCTGGAGGTCGCAGACGGTCCTCTGGAGGTCCCGAACGATCCTCTGGAGGTGTCAGAGAGTCGTCTGGAGGGTGGTTCGGGTCGTCCGGACCCCCATTCGGGCCTCTGATGGTCCAAGAAGGTCGTCTGGGAACGCGAGAGATCCTTCTGGAGGTCCCAGAGGATCGTCTGGAGGTCCCGGACAGTCGTCTGGAAGTAGGTTTTGAGTCTCTGTAAGTATGCATGGACTGTGCGGAATGCCGTGCGGGTCGTCTGAGGAGTCCTGCGAATCGTCCGACTGCGTGCTGCAAGAGCGTGAAGGCACGTGACGCTCATCCCGGAGTCCCTCCATCGG
>JAFNFQ010000019.1 GCA_017885655.1 Methanobacteriota archaeon
ATCTCAGAGGATTTCTACAAACCCGGGGCGCGGATACCCTTATTAGACGAATTGTGGTATCGAGGGGCATGCGCAAGGGAGAGCTCCTCCGGAAGCCCGTGAGGGACATAGAGCCGACCGACAGCATCGCGGACCTGGTCTCGGCGATGGGGGAGGCGGGCGGGTTCACCGCCAAGAAGGTCGCGGACGGCGTCGACATACTCGAGCGGATGGAGCGCGCCGAGTGCACCAAGTTCCTTTCCTTCCCCGCCGCGCTCATGGCGACAGGCACGCGCGGCATTCTGAGGTCGATGGTCGAGAAGAGGCTGGTCGATGTCGTCATCACCACATGCGGCACTGTCGATCATGACCTCGCGAGGACCTGGCGGGACTACTATCACGGGAGCTTCGAGATGGACGACGCAGCGCTCCACCGCCTTGGGGTGAACCGCCTCGGCAACGTCCTCGTCCCCAACGAGAGCTACGGCATCGTCCTGGAGAAGAAGGTCCAGCCGATCCTCCAAGAACTCTGGGACTCGGGGAAGAGGTCGCTCTCGACCCGCGAGCTGCTCTTGGAGTTCGGGCGACGCGCTGACAGCCGCAAGTCGTTCCTGTGGTGGTGCTGGAAGAACAAGATTCCCGTCTTCATCCCCGCCATCCTCGATGGATCCTTCGGCTACCAGCTCTGGTCGTTCTGGCAGGAACACAAGGACTTCCGCATCGACGAGTTCAGGGACGAGTCGGACCTCTCGGATATCGTCTACACCGCCAAGAAGACAGGCGCCCTGATTGTCGGCGGCGGGGTCTCGAAGCATCACACAATCTGGTGGAACCAGTTCCGCGAGGGGCTCGACTACGCGGTGTACGTGACCACCGCGCCGGAGTGGGATGGATCGCTGAGTGGCGCGAGGATGCGGGAGGGGATCTCCTGGGGGAAGGTCAAGGAGCAGGCCGCCCAGGTCACGATTGAGGGCGACGCGAGCGTCTTGCTGCCGTTGATGGTGTCGGCACTGCAGCAGAGGCTCTCAAGAAAAGAGAAGAAGGCGAGAGCGAAGGCTCGCTCTTCCCGCTATAGATGAAACGAACAGGAGCAATCAGCACCCGTCAGGTCACTTTATGAGATAGTAACCCGCCGCCTTCTCGCGGGCCTTCCGCTTCACGTAGCCCTTCGCCATGAGCTCCTGCAGGGCGTTGAGCACCATATTCTTCGGAAGTTTCGACATATGAGTGATCTGGTCCGCGTCGCGCATCTTGTCCTCGACTGTCATGCCGGCTGACTTCATAACATCATAGACCTTGTTCGCCCTATCGGAAACGTCCGGAAGCGGTGGCATTGTGTTGCCTCCCTATATAGGGGGGCAGTAGAACGCAGCCATACAAAAGCGTTTCCATGAGGTTACGGCGGCGAATATCAGACCGGGCAACGGGAGCGGGAACGGGATTCAGGCGGTTCTTCCCGCCATCCCCCGCCGCACCCTACTTAAAGGCGTCGGCAAGACTCTTCCTCAAGACACTTCCGCTGCCCTAGATAGATACCCCGCCATATCTTGTCTCAGGTGAAAAACATGCAAACCCGCGGAAAGAACGGAGCGACGGGGATTGTATTCGTAGCAATCGTGGCTGCGGTGCTCGTGACTGCCGGCATGGTGGGATTGATCCTCCGGCAAAGGAGCGCAGGCAGCCTGAACGGGAATCCCGAGTACCAGGGCATCATGAGTTTCCAGCCTGGGACCTCGGACGAGATGACCTCGGCGCAGGCCGAGGCGGCGAGCCTCGACAGCGGCATGAGGGGAGAGGCGCGGGCGCAGAGCGTCCCCGCGGTGGCGGGGGAGCCGAGGCCGGTGCCTGAGAGCGATGTCGAGAAGGTCGAAGCGCCGGGGACTGATGGCGCGGAAATTCAACCTCCAGAGACGGCGGACCCCAGCGAGGAGTCTGGCAACCTCTTCGAGCAGCCCTCCGTTTCAGACAATGATGCGGTGAAGCAGTTCGAAAGCCTGAACCAGAGCATCGGGACGGACAACGCGGCTGACCCGGTTGCGGGAGTCGGCGGATGGTTCGACGCTCCGGATGGCGCTCCTTCTCTGAACAACGGATTCATCCAGGAGGTCACCCCGATCGACAACATCGGATCGACAGGCAGCGACAACTGCACGTGGACCTGGCAGCTGATCGAGCAGAGGAACGACAACGGGGACCAGCACCCCGAGTACCTGCACGTCCAGGCGCTCGGCGTGTGCGAGTCGGACAGGGACGGCAACCCGGAGTGGCGGCTGGCGATTGCGCTTGACGTCGAGCTCTGGGACGACGACAGCGACGGGGACATTAGCGCGCTGAATGGCACTGTCGGGATCCACGAGACGATAGACCCGAACGACGACGGCAACGTCGAGGTCGAGGCGTACGGGGCCGGGACCCTGGAGATGCGAGACAGCAACGAGGACAAGCTGCCGGAGTACTTCGCCCTCAATTACGCGGCTGAGCAGAGCTTCGATATGAACTTCAACGGGATCAAGGAGTATGTGAGGGCGATTGCTCTGAGGGGCGTCTACAACGACACTGACAGCGACGGGATCAAGGAGGACGCATACTTCGGCATCGTATTCTATCACACTTTCGACGTGAAGGACGACGGGACGAGGGAGTATCAGGGCGTTGCGGGAGTCGAGGCATCGACCGTCGATGCGAATGACGACGGAAACAACGAGTCGGCGGTGGTGCACATCGCCGCCTACGATGCCTACGACAATAACACGGACGGCATGCCTGAGGCTCAGAGGGGCTTCGTGCGGGCGATCGAGCTGAAGGACGCGAACAGCAACGGGCATCCGGAGAGCATCGGGTTCCTGCAGTTCGCCTTCGCAGCACTGGACTGGGACAGCAACGGCGTGCAGCAGTACGCGAAGGCCTACGCCATAGAGGCCTCAGCGACCGATGCGAGCGACGACGGCAATCCCGAGACGATGACAATCCACGCGCGGGGCATAGAGATCCTCGACGCGAACGAGGACGGCAACCCCGAGGCGGTCAGGGGCGTCGAGGGCTGGATCAACGCGACTGACAGCGACTCGAGCGGGGTCTTCGAGAAGGTCGAGGTCTCGCTAGTCGCGGGTGCGGCGCTAGACCTTGACAGCGATGGAATCCCGCAGGCATTAGCGGTTGCGGTGCTGCAGGCACACGCAATCGATGTGATCGAGGACGGTCACCCCGAGGAGGCTGTGCTCGAGGTCGCTGCCTATGCGATGCGCGACGACAACGAGGATGGCAACCCGGAGGAGCAGGCGGCAATCTGCGTGAGGGCGAACGTCGTCGATTCAAACAGCAACGGGTTCCCCGAGGAGGCGAACCTCACACTCGTGGCGGTGCACACGGTGGACAACAGCTCCGATGGCGTCCCCGAGGCTGTCGGCTACTTCGCCGCGAGGTACCTCGCGACCGACTCGAACGACGACGGCAACCCTGAGATGAAGCTGCTGGAGGCTGTCGGTGTCGAGAGGAAGGACGCCGACCAGGACGGGAACTACGAGAGCAACAAGACGTTCGCGATGAAGATAGAGATGATCGACGCGAACAGCAACGGCATCGCGGAGGTCGTCAACATCGACGCTGCCTACCGCGAGATACTTGACAACAACGACGACGGGGTCGTCGACGGTCAGGCGTGGGCCGTGGTGCACTACCACGGCGAGGACACGGACGAGGACGGCGAGATGGAAATCGTGGACTTCTGGATCTGGGTGCACCGCGAGTGAAGCGGTGGCCCACCCACATTTTTTTCTCTTTTTTTCTTTTCATTGAACAACTGTGGCACCGCCGCAAGATGCGCATGGATGGGGCAATCGCGGGACAACCATTATGCGGTGGCGGGTGATTTCCCTTGTCCGGTCACAGGCTTGAACTTGTAACCGTACTGGAGTATTCCTGCCTCGCCTTCCTGCCCGAGCTTCCTGAATACAGCCTCGACCCGCATTCCTATCTTCACGTCACCGGGCTCGACGTTGATTATCTGCGAGGTCAGCCTGGCCCCCTCCTTCAGTTCGATCACCGCGAGGACGTAGGGCTTCAGCAGGTCGAAGGAGCTCGGCGCGTCGTAGACGATCGTGTACGAGATGATAGTTCCAATCCCGCTGAGCTTCTGCTTCATCATCTTCCCGACGCTCTTCCTCCCGCACTTGGGGCACACCGCCCTCGGCGGGAAGTCCAAGGTGCCGCAGCTGCCGCACTTCGTTCCGATGAGGTTGTACCTGCTCGGTATCTCCCGCCAGAACCTTGGCGTGGCCATTTCATCTCACTCTCCGGAAGATGTGGACGACTGCGGTGGCCCCGGTCCCGCCGAGCGTGTGAGTCAGCCCGACCTCAGCGTCGGTAACCTGCCTCTTGCCTCCCTCGCCCCTCAGCTGGCGGACGATCTCGATAGCCTGTGCGACGCCTGTCGCCCCGACGGGCTGCCCCCTCGCCTTCAGACCGCCGGAGGTGTTGACGGATATCTTCGAATTCAGAGCAGTTTCCCCATCTTCAGTGGCGGGCCCGCCCTGACCCTTCTTGACGAACCTCAGGTCCTCGATCGCCATGATCTCAGATATGGTGAAGTTGTCATGCACCTCCGCGACGTCGACATCCGCAGGGGTGAGGCCCGCGCGGTGGAACGCCCTTTTCCCCGCCACAACCGTCGCGTCCATGGTCGTGAGGTCCCTCCTGTCGTGCAGAGCTATCGTGTCGCTCGCTTGCCCCGAGGCGATGAGCTCGACCGGGGTCTCGCAGAATTTCCTCGCCCTGTCGAGGCTGCACATGACGATGGCGGCAGCGCCGTCGCTCAACGGCGCGCAGTCAAAGACGCCGAGCGGATCTGCGACCATCCCCGCGTTGAGCACCATCTCCATGGTGATCTCCTTTTGGTACTGCGCCACGGGGTTCAGCGCGCCGTGCCTGTGGTTCTTCACCGCAACCGCGGCGAGCTGCTCTCTGGTCGTGCCGTACTCGTACATGTGCCGTCTGGCCATGATTGCGTAGAGAGCGGGGAATGTCGCTCCGAAGACCGTCTCCCATTCCTGGTCTGCGGTAGCGGACAATATCTCGGCGGCCTTCACCTCGCCCACGTCGGTCATCTTCTCGGCGCCTCCGACCACGACAATGTCGTGCAAGCCCGAAGCGATCGCCGCGTACGCCTGCAGAAGCGCTAGAGCCCCGCAGGCCCCGCCGCCCTCGACCCTCGTCGTCGGGAGGTGAGAGTCTGCGAGCCCGGCGTAGTCAGCGACTATCGCGGAGACATGTTCCTGCTCGATGAACTTCCCAGCCGACATGTTTCCGATGTACAGCGCGTCGATGTCCTCCGCCCTGATGTGAGCGTCCTCTATCGCCTTCAGCCCTGCCTCGATCCCGAGGTCCCTGAACGACCGGTCCCAGAGCTCTCCGAACTGCGTCTCCCCTACCCCGATGATCGCGACGCCGCGCATCTTCAGTCCCCCCTCATGCGTAGCTTCCCGCGGAACTTCGCGTAGGTGCCGTAGTCGAGGAATTTCGCGTCCCTCGTCATCTCCTCGATCGTCTCCGCGTGCTTGAGCTTCTTGATGTTCGATGTGACTGTGATGTCGAAGGCGTCGGAGCCTGCCCCGGAGCCGTAGCCGACCATGAATATCCTGTCCCCGGGCACGGCCCTGTCGAGTATCGAGCATAGGCCGAGGAGGACTGCTCCCGAGTATGTGTTGCCTATCGACCTCACTAGCATGCCCGCGTCGAGCTGCTTGTCCTCGAAGCCGAGGGTCCTGCCGACCTTCACAGGGAACTTGCCGTTGGGCTGGTGGAAGACCGCGTAGTTGTAGTCCTCAGGCTTTGATTTCGCTTTCTCCATGAGGAGCTTCGCGCAGCTCATGACGTGCTTGAAGTACGCGGGCTCACCGGTGAACCTGCCGCCGTGACTGGGGTACTGCTGCCCTTCCCGCCGCCAGAAGTCAGGGGTGTCTGTCGTGTAGGAGACGGTGTGATTGATCTCCGCGATGAGGTTCTCCTTGCCTATGAGGAGGGCCGCGCCGCCGGCGGATGCGCTGAACTCGAGCGCGTCTCCTGGCGCGCCCTGGGAAGTGTCGGAGCCTACCGCCATCCCGTACTTGATCATGTCAGAGAGAGTGAGGCCCATGCACGCCTGTATCGCCGCCGTGCCGGCCTTGCACGCGAACTCGAAGTCGGCCGCGGTCATCACGGGCGTGGAGCCTATCGCCTCTGCCACGACGGTGGCGGTGGGCTTCACCGCGTAGGGGTGGCTCTCCGAGCCGACGTAGATCGCCCCGATGTCGGTGGGCGCGACATCCACCTTCCTCAGGCACGCTCTCGCCGCTTCCACGGATATCGTGATCACGTCCTCGTCCGGCGAGGGGACGCTCTTGGCGGTTATCCCGAGGCTCCTTCCCATCGCCTCGCCGTCGACGCCCCAGACGTTCCCTATCTCCTTCGGCGTGATCCGATAGCGCGGCACGTAGCCACCGTAGCTCACAATTCCAGCGACCATGCTACAACCTCTCGAGTCTCCTGATAAGTTCGTCAGTGTCAAGCTCGGTCCTCGCGAGCGAGATGCTCGACAGCTCCGCGAGCTTCACGGCTAGAGCGTCGACGTTCTCCGGGCGCACGTAGACGACAAGGGCGGGCTTCAGCGGCTGCGCTCTGATCGCGACCATGGGCGACCTGCCGAATGTCACCCCTGTGAAAATCAGCGCTCTCTCGCTCGATGTGCCGAAGATGCGCAGGTAGTCGGAGGCGTCGAGGGTCGTGATCGCCTTGATGCTGTCTATGACCGTGTAGCCGTAGAGCGCCTTCGAGTGCGGGCCCGAGCGGGTGAGCAGCCTGCCCTCTATCGTCCTTAGGAAGGTTGACTGCCTCACGCCGGCGGGCAGCTCCCTGATGCTCGGTATGACCTCGGAGAAGGGCTCCTCGAACCGCCTTGAAAACCTGCGGCCCGACGCCTGGTCTATCTCCAACATCGCCTCGACGAGGCGCTTGATAGTCTTCGAGCCGGGGGAGCTCCTCCTGCCGGACTCGTAGTCGCTGATCACAGAGGGCGAGATCCTCAGGTGGCGGGCCATGTCCAGCTGGGATATCTTGAACTCCTCCCGCCATTTCCTGAGGACGCTGCCCGGGTCGTCTGAGAGGACCACCTCGCCCGCTATCTTCTTCGTCAGCGAGGACTGCACGGCAGGTTGACTTGGGCGGTGGTATTTAGCTTTGTCGAATGTGGAATCGGCAAATGACGAAGCACGCTCTCAGCGGATTCTCGAGGTGTCGGTGGCTACATGCGTCTGAGCTGAGGCGATGGCTTCTCCCTCTTCGCGAGCTCGATGAGCAGCGCCTTGTCTCTCCTGTACTCGGAGGCGTCGTCCATGAGGAACAGCAACTCGAAGAGGGGCAGGAGACCTGTGGCTGCGATCATCCCCAGGCCATAGAAGAGCATGAAAGACTCGTCCATGTACCAGAGCATGAAGCCCGGCGGCGCTGCGATGAATATCAGCCTCATGGAGACAGCGTAGGTCAGGAAGATCGCGAGCCAGGTGAAGGTGAGGGCGAGGGCGTGGCTGAGGACGCGGTGGCGGAGGTGCGACGTGTGAGCTATCCGCTCCATCTCCGTTGTGAACCTCCGTCCCCTGAACATCATTCGCGGTTTCCCTCGCCGGCTCCTCTTGCGCTAGGGAGCGAAATGTGCATGGACAGGGGACTATTTCTTGATAGCGTTTCGGGGCCGCGCGAATGACTGCGTTAGGTTTATGTCGGGCTTGGCATTGCGTGGTCTATCGGGTCTGTGGGGTAGCTTGGTCTATCCTAGGTGGTTCGGGACCACTTGACTCCGGTTCAAATCCGGACAGACCCACTTACTCCATCAAAGTTCATTCAACCACCAGCAACATCGTAGAGATTCGCGTGAAGCCTTGCTCATCAGGCACTCATTCGGCTCGCCATTTCTGCGATTCCTCTTGAGCCTTGACCTCCAGTATCTCCCCGCTCTCGTCATCCACCGTGACGAGGTACCTTATGGGGGATTCCTTGGAGACCTTTGAAAGCTGACATTCCACCGACCATTGGTCGTCTTTTTCGTCGTATGCGACGTCGAGGACGTCGAAGGTGAACTTGCTCGTCCTGACCGAGTCGAAGTAGTCTCGCACGATCGTCGAGACCTCCTTGACCGTCCTTTTCGGCATGTCCCGCTCACCGTGGGAGATGAACAAGTCCCGATATAAGTATCCGCGGCAGGGCCCCGTCACGAGTGCGCTCTCGGAGGTTATCCTCCGTGTATCGCACAGCTCAGCGCGATCCAGAACAGAACTCCTTGCCACCATGCCGCCATTGCAGATTCATTGTGCCGCATCCTCATCCCTGCGTCCCGTGTAGGCCAGGACGACAAGCATTCCGATCCCCACGCCGAATATCATCACATCAACAACGGTGCCGAGCCCCATGACAGGCGGTATCCCCAACTGCCCTGTGAGCAGGGACACGATGCCGGTCACAGCCTCGGCCACGGAGAAGGGGAGAGCGGTGCAGCACCATGTCTTGAGAGCAGCCTCCCTGGTCGGGACGCCCTTCCACGGGTGCTTCCTAGAGGACCAAATCCCGAGGAGGCCCAGCGTTATCGAGAACAGCAGGGCCACGAGAGGCTTCCAGTTTGGTTCCTTCGTCGGCGGGTCGACGACGACGACCGCCCAGGCGATGCTCGTGTTCCCGTCGTCGTCCCTGACCGAGAGCGCGACATTGTACATTCCCGCCGCCTCGTAGGTGTGGTCCCTGAAGACGGCGGTTCCTTCCAGCACCGTGCCGTCGTCGAAGTCAAAGGAGTAGTTGACGATCACGCCGTCCGGGTCATGTGAGCTCATTCCGTCGAAGCGGAGCAGGTACGAATGTGATATCATCTCTGGCGGTTCAATCGAGACGAATTCGCGCATGTCAGTCATGGCCTGCAATCCATCGTCCGCTCGGTCCGCGTCAAGGACCGCTTCTCTCCAGACGAATAGCACGCCGTCGTCTCTGAACGCCACCGCGGGATTCCCGCCAGAATAAAAACGCACTCCGTCAGTCGTCTGGCCCCGGTTCTCTGTGAAGTAGTCGCCAAGGATGTGAGCGGCCCCGTAAGCGCCGAGCGCGTCACTGACCTGTGCGTTCGGAGTGCCCGTCGCCCCAAACGCGGGGGGAATCGACAAAGAACTCGACAACAAAGGGATCAAGAGCAGAAGCGATGTGACACGCAAGGTCATTCCTCCGGAGGATCTGCTGACCGCCCACTTCAGCGACACGCCTCTCATCCCACTCTCCAGAGTCATCATCGCATCTCGCTTAATTCAAGCTTCCCCCGCGGAGGGATGTAGAGGCGCGGGCCCGGACGCTCAAGGGCCTATCTGTATTCCCGCCCGCGAGCGAAGACCTCGATGACCTTGACCTCGGATCCCGCGACCGTGTATACGGCTCGATATTCTCCAACCCTCAGGCGGTACTTCCGTGGTTCGGTGTCCCTGATCGGCAAGATGTCAGCCTTGGGCCTCGGGCGAAAAGGGTCTTCCTCCAAGAGCCGCATGCCCTTGACAATGCGCCTACGTGACTCTGCCGGCAGCTTCCTGAGCTGGCGGACCGCCGTCTCCGAGAGTGTGACCCTGTAGGTCATAGATCATCCAGCGGGATGAACATCTCGTCCTTCAGAATCCTGTTCCACCTTTCGTCGAGTTCCTTGATGGAAGCTCGCTCTATCAATTCCTTGATGACCTCGTCGTAGGTCTGGCCTTTGGCCCCGAGTTTTCTTAGCATCTCCTTCGTCTCCTTGTGAAGCGATATCGTCGTCATGGTGGAGGTCATCGCGTCTGACTATGGACGTTATGTCTAATAATGGTTGCCATGGCGGCATGTAATCGATGCATCGATGAATCAGCCAGAAGGCTACACCGCCGCCGGGGCTAGAAGAACTCCTTCACGATGCGGAAGCTGATTGCATTGATTCCCGAAGGGGACGAGGAGGGTCAATTCACCGAGGCGTTCCGGGTCGGGTTGCTCAATGCGCGCCTGGATGTTCGCCGCGGTCGCCTGACTGACCACGCGAAGGTGAGGCGACAGCTGGGGCTCTGAGCATGCCCTGGCGGATCCAGTGGACTGACGTACCCTACGCTCAGGCAACCGAATCAGATCATTGTGGGGTTGGAAATAGGTTCTGGGATGGGGGAATAGGCGTTACAGAATCATCCAGCTCATTCCGTCGTCAGGCAGCCCTCTCGTGGACGAACCCCGCGTCCCACAAAACGCGACAGGACCTCTTGACCCCAGGCCTTAACTATCCTCCCGACCTCGTAGGTTCGATGCGCTGCTCCAATTGCGAGAAGTGTTGCCAGGACACGGAGATGGAGCTCTGCAAGGCGGACATCGCGCGGTTGGAGCGCCGTGGCTACCGGAAGGGTGATTTCTCGCGTCCGGGGACCGACGGGATACCGAGGCTGCGCAACGTTGGCGGATACTGTTTCTTCTATGATCATGACCGGAAGCGGTGCAAGGAGTACGCCAGCCGGCCGCTCGGCTGCGTCATCTACCCGGTCAATCTGACGATGGATGGCGAGATCGTCATCGACAGGTTGTGCCCTGAGGCGGACACATTGACGCCTGAGGAGATCGAGAGCAAGGGCCGGCGCCTCCGGCAGCTGCTTGACACGATGGACCTGGAAGCGCGTGAATCGGTGCGATCCGGTTGATGCTATTCCGCTTGGAAGCACGTGCTCACTTCCTCGCGGTTCTCGCGCGGCATCATCCCACCGCAGCTGCTCTTTCAGTTCGACATTGCCGCAGTCGCTGCTCAAGGTAGCAACGCGACCACAGTCTCCCGCTTCTCCTCCGGCGTGAAGGGACCGCTCGGCGTCTACCCTCCACCGGAAACGCGTTCGCTCTTTCAGCCTTGCCGGTTCCAACTGACCTGCTGTCCAGTCGAAGAGGGGCGCGTACTACTCTGCCACCTTTGGCTCTTGATATATTCCCCGAGCTCAAAGATCACCGCTATGGCGCCTGTTATCCCGATTATCATTTCCGCGATGGCGACTACCAAGGCTGCTTCTACACCCATGTCGATTCCTCCTGGGAATCGGGTTCAGCGTTTTGCTTGCGCGCAACAACGAGCAGACTGCAACCGAGCGCAGTAAACGGCCACACATGGTTGATTCGTCGCTCCATCGATGACAACCGTTTGAATATAATGCTCAATAGCCTACTCGGATTGGGATTGTGTAGTATCGTGCTGGGCATCAGATTGGTTATCACATGAAGCCCCCAATTCTTGACAGGTACCAGACCCGTCCCCGTCAACTCACAATCGAACTCAGATGCAGCGAAGAGTCTCAATGGCATCTGAACCGAATCTCCGGATTCTAATGGAAACTCGTACTCGATCGAGTGCCCCACATTCCACGGCGGCCGCAAGTGACTCAATGCTGTCGGCAGGGGTTCATTATATCCTAGAAAGTTGAATGCCAACGCGTTCAGGATTTCCCAGAAGAGGTCAAGATTCCACTTTCCTTCGACTTCAAAGAGTGCTTTGCCGCCGGGTCTGAGACATCTGGCGATCTCTCGCAGGGCGCTGCGCCAATCTGGAATGAAAGAGAGAGTCGGACCGCAGCAGTTCACGCAGTCGGCCACTGAGTCTTCGAGAGGAAGGTGTTGCGCATCGGCTATCGAGAATTCAGCATCGTAATAGCCAGCCTTTGCAAGCTTTTTCTTTGCAACCGCCACCAATGCATCCGCCACGTCCACACCTATCACGTCGTACCCCATGGAAGCTAGTCTGAGTGACTGAATGCCCGTCCCACACCCAACATCTAGGGCGACAGGTCTGTGCGTGAGACCCTTAGGAGGCTCGAACTCTTCCAGGAGAACGCTGTCGACGCTGTTGAAAGTATATTGATACCAGAGGTCACTCAGGTGGTCATACTCATCGACCATCTGGTTGAAGACTTCACGAACGCGTGTTTCTTCATTGTGAAGTCCTGCCGATTGCCGCTCGTCGGGCTCAAGCGAGATTGTCTCCATTCGATTTCTGACCGATTCCTCAACTAATAAGCATTCTTCAATGCTTCCTCGTTCATGTTGTGGTCCTGATGAATACGGGAACCTGCGGAGGCCTCGGCTGACCTTGCTCTTCTTCACCATGTCGAGCGATTCGTGCTTGCGAATTGTGTCCGCCTTGAGTCAATCTCAAACCTGGTCGGCTCCAACGGATACGCGCTCGAGTCGGAGACGGACACATGGTACTGACAGCCAATCGAGTCCTGGGTCGCTACGGTTCGCGGTCATGCTGTCGCGCGCTTCCGGCCTTCGTCTTCCTGAGGTCGAGGACATCCGCCCAGGTCATGAAGCCGGAAATCGTGGCCTCTTGGCTCAAGCGGTGAACTATGATGTAGCTTTCACCCGGTCGTGTTGTGTCATCTTGGCCAGATTCTCAACTTCCTTCACATCCAGCTTGAGTCCCTTTGCAACCCGGTGGCCATAATCCGGGTCCACTTTGAAGAACAGGGCTGTCTGGCGAAGCTGTATGCGTTTCTGTGCGCCCCCGAGATGACCAACAATGTTACCTATCAGATTCTCGCGATCCCGGTCGGTCATCACGTCTCGGTACAGATTCCCAGCCTGAACGAAATCATCGTTAGTGTGCGTGAAGGGATGGTGGTCAGCCTTCCCCGAGGTTTCGAAGGGAGGTTCCCTTGAAGAAATGTCTGGCTCTGGACCATTAAAACTGTTCGGCCAGTAATTCGGGCCGGCACCGCCATTCGCATCGGAACGCATGAATCCGTCACGCTGGTAGCTCTTCTCAGGTGCGTTCTTGGGCGCATTCACCGGCAGCAGGTGATAGTTCGGCCCGAGTCTGTGAACATGGGTATCGTGATACGAAAAGAGACGGGCCTGGAGCATCTTGTCCGGAGAAGCGGCAATGCCAGGCACCAGGTTTCCCGGGCAGAATGCGGCCTGCTCGACCTCCGTGAAGTAGTTCTCGGGGTTGCGATCTAGAACGAGCTTTCCGACCTCAATCAATGGAAAGTCGGCGTGGGGCCAGACCTTCGTGATGTCGAAGATGTCAAAACGGTAGTCCTTCGCCTGCTCAGGGGTCATTATCTGCATCTTGAGAGTCCATGACGGGTAGTCTCCGCACTTGATCGCCTCATGGAGATCCCTTGTAGCGTGGTCCGGGTCCTTGGCGCGCAAGACTTCCGCTTCCTGTCGAGTGAGATTCTTGATTCCTTGGTCTGTCTTGAAATGATACTGCACCCAGAAGTGCTCACCCTTCTCGTTGTACCATTTGAATGTGTGACTGCTGTAGCCATTCATGTGCCGATATGTGGCTGGGATGCCGCGGTCCGAAAAGAGGATGGTCACCTGGTGGATCGATTCAGGCGTCAAGGAGAGGAAGTCCCAGAACATGTCTGGATCTTTGCAGTTGGTTGCCGGATTGCGCTTCTGCGTGTGTATGAAATCCGCGAATTTCAATGGGTCGCGGATGAAGAACACCGGGGTGTTGTTCCCGACGAGATCGTAGTTGCCCTCCTCGGTGTAGAACTTCACCGCGAATCCTCGCGGGTCACGTTCGGCGTCTGCCGAACCCTTCTCCCCTCCCACGGTGGAGAAGCGGGCAAACACCTCGGTCCGCTTTCCAACCTTGGAGAGGAACTTCGCCTTCGTGTACCTGGTGACGTCCGCTGTGACCTCGAAGTATCCACCAGCACCAGCCCCCTTTGCATGCACCACGCGTTCAGGGATGCGCTCGCGGTCGAAATGAGTCAGCTTCTCCAGCAGATGGACATCCTGCATCAGGACAGGGCCCCGTTCTCCCGCGGTCAGGCTGTTCTGATCGTCACCGACAGGTATTCCGAATGCAGTGGTCAATCTACTCTTCTTGCCTTTCTCGCTCATCAGTGCGACTCCCCTCTTGCGCTCGTTCGCAAGTCATCAGGCTGCGAGTTAAGAATGTTGCGAATTATGGGGCGCACAGAGACTGTTGCAGGATGACCTTCAGGCGAGGACATCCGCTCAGGTAAAGATGCTTTCGACCTTCCCGCCGATCCTCACGAGCACGGCCTGGCGGTGGAGGAGCAGCATCATGAGGATTCCCAATCACTTGCGGATCCCGAACTCGTGTCCGCAGTCAGGACAGTGCCAAATCGGGTCTTTCCCCGTGACGCAATGGCTGTCAGGTTGTCGCTATAACTTCGGTCCTTGAATCACGCCTTTCGACTCGCTCGGCGGTTTCTCCGCCTCTTGCGCTCCCTTCTTCTTGCGTCTCATCAGCAGGACGAGGGTGACTGCGACAATTGCAGCCACAACGATAACCGCGACCAAGAGTATCGTTATGAGATCGATTGTCGGCTTCCCCTTGATGGTGACATTCACGGCGGTTGCCTCGATGTGCCCCAATCTGTCCTCAGACCAGAATGTGATCGTGTGGTCTCCTTCGGATAGCTGGAACTCGCCCGTGTAGTTGATCTGGGCTCCGCCGTCGATGCTGAACATTGTGGAATTCAGGCCGCAGCCAGTGTCCACCGCGACGAGTTCGAAGGTCGTGTCCGTGGTGAAATCCTTCGCAGATGGCTCCAGGAGTGTCTGAGGCGCAGTGTCGTCGACAAACACCGTGATGTTCCCTGCATCTTCTGTGTTGCCGAGCAGGTCCGTGGACCTGTATTCGATCTTCCTGAGGCCGTCGAAGCCTCCGACGGTGAAAGGAGTTGTGTAGTTGATCCACTGGCCGCCGGGGAGCCTATATTCGCTTCCTTGGACTCCGACTTTTGTCACTCCGCCATCCGTCGCTGATAGAATGACCAAAGTCGTCGAGCGGACATAGGTGTGATTCCCCTGATACACCCATCCGTCTAGGTCTGCCACCGTCGTCGGAGGCCTATCGTCAACCCTGATCACCCTGGATTTGATATTCTCGGTGATGCCGAGGTTGTCGACTGAGTACCACTCGAGATAGTGCTGTCCTTCCGTGGGCAGGTAGAAGTTCACGCCGAGCGTGTATTCGACCCATGCGGCGTTGTCGATTCTGTATGTGGTGTTATGGATTCCTTGCCCGTTCATGTCAGTCACGACGAAATCCAACGGTGTGGATGTCCTCACGTAGGTCGTGCCGGAAGTCCAGTTCGGCTGGCCGATCACGAGGTTCGTGACGGGTGGGGGCAAGAGCAAGACCTGGAATGTCCAGACATAGGTGTTGTTGGCTTCATCAAGCTCCGCCACGCCGTTCTGGTGATCCACATCCACCGCCACCTGGTATGTGCCAGGCATCGATGGCGCGACCCATGTAGCCGCGATGATATTGGAGGTCATGCCGGGACCCAATGGCGCCAGAGTGTAATTCGCGAACGGTGAAGCGGGCGAAGTGAGATTGTAGAATGCCACCGTCGCATCCCCGGGCGCACCGCCGCTTCCCTGGTTGAGCACCTGGATGCTCAGAGGGATCTGCGACGACGCTGGCACGGTCGAGCCGGTCGAGGGCGCGGGGTTGACGGGGACATAGTCTGGCAACTGCGTGTGAGCGAGGACGTTCACCGAGTAGCCGTTGAATATCTCGCCATAGATAGAGATCCAGCCGGTCCATATGTCCGCCCTGTAGGCTTCGATCTGGTGGATGTGGTACAGCGTGTTGTACGGGAGTTGGTCCGTGAGTATCCCCTCGGCGTCCTTGACCGCCTGCATCCGCTTCGGATAATCCATCTCATTGTTCATGACATTCAGCAGCTGCTCGAAGCTCGGGTCGCAAAATCCCGGGGTGTTGTCCCCAGTCCCGAGCAAGACGTCGCTCGCGCAGGCGAAGAAATCGCCCAGGTAATTCTCCGGGAACGGCCCGAGGGACACCCAACCAAGAATGTACATGTCGAACTGGACGGTGACCCAGATTGCATTTACGAGATCGCTGAAGGCCAACGGGACGCTGTCGACATTCAGCCCGATCGACTTGAGGTTGTTCGCGATCATGGTGCCGCTTCCCGCCCGCACCGGGTCGTAGCTCGCGGTCGGGGTGAGAATCTCGAGGTGCAACGGATTCCCGCCGGGGGTCTCCCGCCATCCATCGCCGTTGCTGTCGACGTACCCTGCAGCATCAAGGATTGACCTGGCTTGATTGAAATCCAAAGGCGGGGTCAAGGCGCTTGAGTTGATGTACACGGGATTCAGGGGCGAGATGGGCACCTGACCATTGCTCCCGAATCCCCCGAGCAATTGGTTGACGATGAAATCCTTGTCAATCACGTAGCTGACTGCTTTCCTGAAGTTGAGGTCGTCGAAGGGCGCTTTGCGCATGTTGAAAGCCATGTAGAAGAAACCGTCCGAGGGAGAGATTATGAAACCGATCCTCGGGTCAGACTTTAGGGCGTTGTAGTCCGCCAGGGGCAGGTTCCAGGGCACGACGTGCACGTCGCCGGCCTTCAAGGCGAGCGCGGCCGCGTGCACGCTCGCGTAGATCCTGAAATACATGTTCCTGACGTTCCTCGGGAAGAACGGGTAGTCGGTGCCGAGGTAGTTCACGCTCTCCGACTTGCCCCAGTAGTTTCCGTATGCGCTCAAGTTGAGCGAACTCCAGGGAACCCAGTCAACCAGGTACCACGGGCCCGTGCCGATCGTCGCCTGCGTGTCCGTCACCTGCGAGCCGAAGCTGCTGTCGAAGTCGAACTCGGTCCCCTGGGTCATGATGACGCCGCCGGGGAGCGGATACCAGGAAGGGTCGACCGCCACGAGATGGTCCTTCCAGATGTGCGAGGGCATTATCGGAATGCCCAGGGTGGAGTATATCATGGAGTACGTCTGCCTCATCTGGAATCTCACCGTGTAATCGTCGATCCTTACCACGCCGACGTGACTGGGATTCGCCGCACCCCACGCGGTCATGGAGGCGTTCCAGCGAGGCCATGCCGGAGGATCCTGCCAGACGATTGAATTGAGTATCGGGAAGGACATCATGTCGTTGAATGCCATGACCTGGTAGGTGAAGACGACATCAGTCGCGTTCAGGGTCGCCCCGTCCGTGAATGTTATTCCCTGTCTGATGTGGATGGTGATGTTGTACGGGTCAGATGGCAGCTGGTCGTAGCTGGAGGCGAGTTTGGGGTAGATCGTGCCATCGGGTGTGCTGTCCAGCAGTCCCTCGTAGACCCAGTTCCTCCACAGCAGGCTCTTCCAGATGGAGTTGGTCGCGAGGTCCCATGGTGCGAGGTTGGGCGTGTCGTTCTGCACCCCGATTACCAGAGTGTCGGCCGCATACGTCGGAGCGATGACCCCGTCAGAAAGCAGCACACTGATGAGAATGCTCGAGACGGCCAAGAGCGCTTTCGGAATGCGTTCCCTCATACTTCTCTATCCTCCCTATTCTAGGTCGAGTGATGCCATCCCGGCGTATATAGATTCTTTCGAGTGCGTCCCTGAAGCCGGGGAAGCAGGAGCGTGCGCGGTCTGCGGGGAGTCTCCGCGGACAGGTCCGAGGCGGGAGCTCGGGAGGAAGAACGGGGAGGTGAAGGCGTGGCGGACGAGGACGAGGCGCAGCAGGCGGTCATTCTTCTTCGACTTCGGATTCCTCCGGCGGGAATGCATGACAGGAGTGGCTCTTGGAAATACCGACCGATCACTTCCTTGGTCTTGCCGAGGTCGCATGTCCTCCCTTCTATTGCGTTCACGTATTGTGAACTTCGCGTTCACATTCTGTGAACAGAGAGTTCATATGTCGTGAACGAGATGGACCACCATGGACCTCGTGAGGCTCTTCGGTACCAAAGAGAGGATGAAGATACTCGAGCACGCCATGCTCAGGGAAAACCTCAGGGTGACAACGATTGCACGAGAACTCGGCCTGAGCAAGGGCCTGGTCTCAGGGTACTTGGGGTTGCTGCAGGAGTCCGGTCTCGTGGAAGAGACGATGAAGGGGAATCTCTCGCCAACAGATAATCCCGCGGCCAGACAGATCAAGAGACTGCTCAACATGGTCAGGATCGACCCCCGGAGACTGAACAAGAAAGGCATCCTGGGGATGGGCATCTACGGCAGCTGGGCCGAAGGCACCAACACCATCGACAGCGATGCGGACATCTGGCTCAAGGTGAAGGAGTACCCCTCCCAGGAATACCTGGCCGTGTTGTCTGCAGAGCTGAGAAAGATGCTGGGATGCGAGATCCGCCTCCTGGTGCTGACTCCCTCGAAGACGAGGGAGGTGACGAAGGACGGCGTGTTCTTCTCCAGCCTGAGAAGCCACTCGATCCTCCTGTGGGGCGAGGACATTGACTGACTGGAAGGAGTGCTTCGCGCGCGGATTGCTCAGGGAAGTGACGCCCTCCGCGGACAAGGGGAGGATGAGTCTTGGGAAGGCGAGGACCGTGCTGGACGAGGCGAAAACGAATCTCAAATCGAGGGCATACGACTCGTGCGTGCACTCCTCCTACCTGGCAATGTTTCATGCGGCCAGAGCAATCCTGTTCAGAGACGGTGTGAGGGAGAAGAGCCACCTCTACGTGGCGAGGTACCTGGAGCGGTACGTCGAAGAGGGGGACCTCGACCGCAAATGGGTCGATCTCCTGGACAGGATAAGGGACATAAGGCACTCGGGACAGTACGACCTCGACTACTCGAGTGACATTGATGAGGCAGCGAGCTGCCTGAGAACCGCCGCCGACTTCATCGGGGCGATGGAGGACCTCTTCGGGCGGGAGAAGGCATAGCGGCCAGGATGCCGCGCTCACCGCCTTCGTCTTCCTGAGGTCTAGGACATCCGCCCACGTCACGATTCCTTCGACCTGCCTGCCGATCCTCGTGAGCGCGTTCAGGCACTTCGCCGGGGCTTGTTGACTACGACAGCCTCCTCGTGTTCCTCCGGGGTAGAGATACTGGCCTCAGCCATCACTTTCGAGAGTTCGCTGTCGAATCGGAGAAGGCTGCGGATCAGGGGGGAGTGCGTATTGAGCGCGAACGTCTCGACTCCCGCGCGGCTCTTGCCCGGCCTTATCAGGCCAAGCTCCGATATTCTTCCCCAGATGCTGTACAGCGTTGGGCGGGAGATGCCCGCGCCCTCGGGTGGTGGACTTCCTCTTGGACGAGCCGGGGATGGAGTTCAACAAGAGCGAGATCGCGGAGGGCGCGGGCATCTCCCGCCCAACGCTGTACAGCATCTGGGGAA
>JAFNFQ010000020.1:0-402 GCA_017885655.1 Methanobacteriota archaeon
CCCGGTGGTGATCGTGGCCGTGTGCGCGGTGCTGGCGGCGAGGTTGCTAGATGGTATGAAGGTCGCGGTCGTGGCCGTATAGCTCACGGTCCCCGAAACCGGGATCGTCCCCACCTTCAACGTGAACGTCGACGTGGTGATCGTTGAGGGGTCCATCGCCTCGCTGAACGTTGCGAGGACCTTGGTGTTGATCGGCGTGCCGGTGGCGGCATGGGCGGGGGATGTGAGCGTCACCGTTGGCGGGGTGGTGTCTGAGATTAGACCCGTTGTAAAGTTCCATACGAAGCTGGCGGCCAGTGCGTTGCCCGCGAGGCTTTTGGCCCCGGTGGTGATAGTGGCCGTGTGCGCGGTGCTGGCAGCGAGATTGCCCGATGGTGCGAAGGTCGCAGTCGTGGCCGTATA
>JAFNFQ010000020.1:553-6126 GCA_017885655.1 Methanobacteriota archaeon
GCTTGCGTCTCCCGGCTCGTTCCAGCGGGACGTCCGTATCTCCTATGCGCACGTGGCCCCATCGCTCCGTCACGCTCTGGCAGCGGGAGGGCTCCAGTGGGACGTCCGTATCTCCTATGCGCACGTGGCCGCGGGACTCGACATCGACGAAGAGACGGTCCGAAACCGGCTGAAGCGCATGAACGAGGTGGGGTTCCTGCAGGGATGGCAGCTCATCCTCAATCCGAGCCTGCTTGGCCGGGAAGCCGCAATGGTGGAGCTGGGGGTCAGCGACCCGGAATCGAAGCCCAACCTGATTTCACGACTCAGACTCCTGGAGGGCGTAACGCTCATCGATGACTTCTACGGCAGCAAGCTCGCAGTCCAAACTTTGTACGAGAACGCGGCGACGCTGGAAAGGCAGGTTCAGCTGTTCGCCTCCCTTTGCGGTTGCCCAACACCGGTTTGGTGGAAGCTCGGCTTCCCTCCCTGCGAGCTGACCCCGACGAGGACGGACTGGCGGATCATCCAGGCGCTGCGGAGGAACGGGAGAGGGAAGCTCTCGGACGTCGCCCGCAGCCTGCGGCTTTCGACCCGGACGGTCAAGAGGCACCTGAAGCACCTGGTCGAGGGGAATGCGTTCTACCTCGATCCCGTCCTGGACTTGGGGAAGGTCGGCGGCGTGAGATGCCGACTCTGGGTCGTCTGCGCAGCGAGCAAGAAAGAAACCGTCGACAAGATGATTCTATCCAGACTCCAGAGGATCATCTCGACGCACACCGCGCCGGAGGAGTACTCCCTTTTCGTCGCCCACCTCTCCAATATGTCGGAGGTCCAGGAGATCTCGCAATGGGTGAGGAAGTTAGATGGTGTCAAGGAAGTCCGATCGAACATCGACGTGGAACACATCCACGTTCAGGAATGGCTTGACGAGGAGCTGGAGAGACGGTTGTCCATACCAGTCTCCTAGTCTGCACAGCCTTTCAGCAGTCAGAAGGGTGGACCGACTTTGACAAAGAGTCTCGGGAGAACTGGCTGACCCCGCTCGGACTGCCTGCTGAAGCGGACCGGGTCCTCTCGAAGGCTCCGGAGTGCCTTGGATCGAGGAGGCGACGTGCAGCCAATCAGGTTCCATCGCAGACTGAGACGAATCACTGCCGGGGACGACCAACGCCATGCCGGTGGAGCGCCTCGCGGAGGGGCACGCCGTCCCGCCGCTCGATCGGCCTCGCGAGGGCGTCGAGCGTCCGGAGGGCGTCGTCCAGGGAGACGAGGGCCCTCAGGGGGCGCATCCCGCGCCCGTGGTGCGCCCGCTCATCGTGGTCGTGGCGGTCCGCGTGGCGGGCGGGCCTCACTTGCCCATCACCCCCACCGCATGGCTGAGTTCTGGCAGGATGAGCTTCTCCATCGCCAGGCGGCAGGCCTCCGGGGAACCCGGGCAGGCAGAAAACGAGGCGGCCATGGCAGACGCCCGCCATGGCGCCGGAGAGCATCGACGCGCTCCCGATCTGGTCGTACGAGAGCCGGCGGAAGATCTCGCCGAACCCGGGCAACGTGCGCTCGAAGAGCGAGGCCAGGGTGGGAATCGTGACATCGCGGCGGGAGAGCCCGGTACCGCCGTTCGTAATCACCGCGTCGCAGGTCCACGACGCCTGTTCGACCGCGTCCGCGATCGCCTTCGCCTCGTCCTTTACGACCATGTAGAAGAGGACCTTGTGGCCCGCCTTCAGCAGGAGCTCCCGGATGAGTTTGCCCGAGTCATCCGTCGCCTTCGTGCTTCTGTCGGATCTCGTGGCGATCCCGCACTTCACGGAGGCGGGAGCGTGGTCTTTGTGGTCTTGGTGGACGGGCATGGGCAGGAGGAGAAGACCAGCCAAGGTCAAAAGGTTCGCCCCGCAAGTTAACCTCATTCAAGGTTAACGAGGATTCCTCCCTGACACCTCCGGAATGACCTGTTGTAGAGGAATCTTGTCGGCGCCCATGCGGTGCCCGTCTAGGGCGCGCTGAGCATCGAGTTCGCCGATTCTATGTTGGTCACGGAATCACCCAGAACGCTGCATCATGGACCTCGATGTCCGGTCATGCGTCGTGAGCGTTCCCCACTCGCGGCTTGAAATATCGGCCTCCGGTCAAGGCTGCCGGGTTCGGGATTTTCGAACTCGCAACAAGCTTCCCCGACTCTGCCCCCATTTTCTGATCATCTCGCGTGGCCACCCGAGCTGCCGGGCGATTCCTCCCATTCCGGTGTGGAAGGGACGTCGCTCTCGCCAGCCCAGCCAATGAACAACGGGCCCAGAGCATCAGCATAGAATGCGGTCGCTACGGCAACGCCCCTTCTTTCGCCCCCACCCGAGAGCCATGAGGAGACATTGTATAGCGTAGGGCGTTTTTCGCCGAGTCGCACGACGGATTCATTGAGCCGTGACTCAGCGGGTTTCATCGCCCGATCATACCGTTTTTCTCCACCGAGTTCCAGCCAGTCCATGTAGTGTGTGTGGCCGAATACGATTCCGACGTCCTTCGGGATCCCTTTGCTTTGACGGACCTTGGCCCACCACTTGACGAAGCCCTTCAGTGCCAAGTCCCGGTTGTATCGAAGTCCACCGAACAGACGCCGCGACCGCCAACCAATGCGCATGTACAGCCGAGGGAGCCAGAACAGCGGAAGCCCCAGAATCATAAGCCAGTCAACGGGCAAAGACGGATAGATGATGTACACGAGCAGGCTCGCAACCCACAGTGCGGCGAACACCCAAGCATAGTCACCCAGGGCCGCGCCCGCTTGTCGTACCGGGGCGAGCAAGGGCCAGAACTTTCCAACGCGGTCGTGGAAAACCGGATCGAACTGGTGGCCGTGGATGAAGATGTAATTGCGATCGCCGATTCGAAGCGGCCGAATCTCGCCGGTGTCGCTGGCCGGGTAGGCGTCCCCGACTACCTCGAGATTCTCCGCTCCGAGCGGGTACAGCCCCTTCACTGCCTGGAGGATGTTGTCGTGGTTCCCAAGCACGTAAATCTTCTGACAGGGCACGCGCGACAACACGGAACTCACGGTGGCCACGGAGAGGAGCACGGCTTGGTTCTCGGCCTCCCAAAGCTCCAGGATATCGCCAAGCAGGATCAGCTGGTCCGGGCGGCGGAGCACGCGCGTGCTCAGGGCGTGACCGTTCCATATCGGCAGAGGAAAGCCCTCCTCAGGCAGGGCGCTCAGCCAGCGAATAAAATCCGCCACGAAGAGCGGCCGCTCTCGATGGCCTTTGGGACCCCATTCACGAAGCCCGAGGTGAGTGTCGCCAATGGCGTACACGATAGGTTCTCTCGTCGGATCGAGTGTCGAGCTCATCCACGAGGCCCCAAGCGCGCTAACATTTCATAGATAACGAATTTTGCCCGTCACGTGCCCCCCGACAAGCGAATCAGGCCCATTCAAGACTTCGGATTGGGATTCAGTCAGGTCGAGGCCATGCAATTCTGGATTGCCGTGGCGGTGATGACGTTTTCATTTGCGATCGCCTACATCGGCGGCGCACGGAATCTCGAGGTCTACTTCCGCCTCGGTGGCGGCCTTCTGGTCCTGCTCATCCTCACCGGCTCCTTCATTGCAGTCGTGACCGCGTTCTTCCTCCACGAGCTTGCGCACAAGGCGGTCGCCCAGCGATACGGCTGCGTCGCGGAATATCGCTACTATCCCATGGGCCTCCTCGTGGGGCTCGTCACCGCCTCCATCGGCTGGATGCTCGCGATGCCAGGGGCCGTGGTCATTTCCGGACGCATCACCCCTCGACACCAAGTGCGAATCAGCGTGGCGGGCCCCGCGGCGAACCTCGCCTTCGCGGCCGTGTTCATCGGCCTCTCAGTCGCGCTCGGCACGACTCCCGGCCGGTTCAGGGAGCCTATCCCGATCATCATCGGCACCCTTGCCTTCGTGAACCTGCTCCTGGCGGGGTTCAACTTCATCCCGGTTCCGCCCATCGCCTTCCGTCGCAAGATCGTCGGGAGACTCCCTGTGAATGTGAAGCTCACCGCGAGTGACGGGTTCCTGATTCTGGTGCCCAGCAAGGCGGTATGGGCCACATTGGTCGTGGCGCTCTTTGCACTGGGCATCGGGGGCCACGTGCTCGCAGTCTTCTAGGTCGCGTTGATCGTCGCCGCCAGGTATCCCGCGCCGAACCCGTTGTCCACGTTCGCGACACACTGTCCAGGGAACATGCGTTGAGCATCGCTCGTCTTTCGGAAACTAGGCGGCCGGTGGTGCAAGGGAAGTCGAAGGAGATCTCGGGGATCCCGCAGGGGCTTTGCGGAAGGCGTCGATATAGACGATTGTGAGTAGAGCGTAGGTCAGCGCGAGGTAGGATTCAAGGCCGGCAATCGATGCGTTGAGGGGTCCATCGGCGAGTGTTTGAGTCCGGAGGACTAGGACAATCGCGCCGAAATCCTGGGCAAGAGCTTGCCCTATCCAGAAGGATACAACCGCGGCCCAACCAAGAGCGACGAGAAGGAGGGATTTGCCGACCATTGCCGTTAGATGGAAGGCGATCAAGACATACGTCGCGAAGGTGAGCAACAGTGAAGCCATGACCGCGGCGCCGAATCCCCAGGACACCCACCAAGATATCGGCGCGGCCGAGCCGTAGCTGCACCAGATAAGCAGTGCGACGGCTACGATGAGAGCCAGGAGGCTGAACCCGAACGTCCGATGAGCGTGTCGGAATCGCCGACTGAGGAGATCATTCCATTCGTGGCGTCCCATCCAGAGGACAAGGAGTCCGGCCAGGGTGACGAAGGGTCCCAAGATGAAAATCAAAGCCGCGTAGGGCAACCGATAGCTGCGGCTCAAGTACGTGTATCCCTCAATCGCCCCTTCGATTACAAAACCTAATGATAGAATCGCAAGGGTGAGGCGGAGCTTGGACACCATGGGCGACAGCCTCTCGTCTCCTGGCCCTACTAAGAGACCAACGCCGCAGCAAGCGATACCGACATTTCCATCACCTGCAGTGTGTGCTCATGTCTTCATGATGCCTCGGCCTGCCGGGCGTTTTCGAACAGAACCGCGTCCACCCGGGGACTTAACGGCGCGCCTCGCGGCAGCGGTCATTCTACCGCCTCTGCTCTTCTTCGCCATTCTTACTTCACTTCTACCTGATCTTTATGATCCCCATCAACACCAAGACTATGACGGCTATTATTATCGCACCAAGAGGGCCAAACAAAAACCAGCCTATCAAGAATGCCACTACTGAGCCCAATCCGATGTGAGACCATTGCACGGTTATTGCCATGCATCCCACATCACAGAGGACCCAGAATCGTGGGCAGGAACCAGCCTACGACGGCCGCGACGATCCACACCACGACCGCTACCGCGAGTGCTCTGAGCCCGCTCATGTCGTAGAGAGTCGCCAGGGCGATCAGCCAACCGATCCCGGCAACGACGGCGGCCAGGAGCCCCGAACCCAGGAAGAAGTACGCGAGTGCGTAGATGATCGCACCGACGAGGGCGGCCAGGAAGGCCGTCCCGAACCCTTCGCTCTGTTCAAAGAGCTTCGTGACCACGTAGATGATGATCGCCGAAATGATCCATCCGATGACGA
>JAFNFQ010000021.1 GCA_017885655.1 Methanobacteriota archaeon
GGGTGGCGGGAACTGTGGCATTTCCTGCTGCGGGAGCGTCGTTCCTTGGACCGGAGGCTGCGGCAACATCGCTCCGCCTTGCTGGCCCCTCCGCTCCTTCTTCCTCTTTCCAAGAAGGATGACAAGCACCACGCTGATGACCACCACTACCACGATGATGACGATCGCCAAGAGAACCCATAACAGAGGGAAAGCTGCTGCTGCATCGCCTGGCGTCACCGTCACGGCCCATGTCGAAGACACGGAATCAATCCCGTCGGTGACCGTGACCGTGATCACGAACGAGCCGATCGTGGAGGACTGGAAGTCGTGCGAGGGCGAATTCGTCCCGACTGGCATGATGTTCACCGTCCAGCTGTAGCTGAGGGCGTCTCCGTCGGCGTCGCTGGCGACCACGCTGAACGTCTGAGAGACTCCTGTCTTGAGGTTCGCGACCGCGAACGACGGCGTCTTGGAAGTGATCGCTGGCTCCCTGTTGACCACATAAATGGTCAACGAGGTCTGGTCCGTCGCACCGTCACTGTCTGTGACAGTCAACGTCACGCCGAACGACTGCTTCGAGGAGTAAGTGTGCGTGACTATCGCTCCGGTGTCGCCATCTCCATCGCCGAAATTCCAGCTGTAGGACGAAATCGAGCCGTCCGAGTCCGTCGAGCTGGTGGCATCGAAAGTAAAGACCGTGGTCACATAACCAGACGACGAGGGCGAGACCGATGCCTGTGCTGTCGGAAGCCGGTTGGCCACCGAGACCGTGAATGTGTCCATGTCGCTCTGGCCGGACAAGTCCCAGATCGTGAGATTCACGGTGAAAGTCCCAAGCGATGCATAGGTGTGCGAGACCCTTTCGACGTTCGAGGTGAAGCCATCCCCAAACTCCCATTGCCAGGCCGTGAGGCCGAGGTCGTCTGTGGAGTTGGCCGCGTCAAAGACGAAGACCGTGTCCCTGAACCCGTTCGTCATCGGCCAGACCCTCGCGTCGACGATTGGCGGATCATCCACGTCCGGCGCATCAATCGCGATTGTCGGCGCTCCCGCCGCCCAATCCGTTCCGTCGGAAGCGCTGAAAGAATACGCATAGTCCAGGCCAGATGGGGTGAGCGTCGTCGAAGTATTGTAGACTGCTCCCGCGACATAGTCCCCAGGCGCGCCGATCCATGACTCCCACGCCAAGGGCAGAGTGCCCCATGCGGTGCCCGACGGCTTCTCGATCAGGATATCGATGCTCGCGGGGGTGTCGTTGTCAAGGTCGGAGTACACGACCCTGTAGGTGAACAACGTGGAGGTGGTTCCGAGCTCCACATCCAGACCATCTGTCGCATAATTCCCTGTGCCCAGCCAGGTCAGTGCCGGGGCCGTGTTGATTATGTCGGGGGCGTCGATGGGCGCTGTGGAATCGGACGCGCCCCAGGAATCCGAGGCAACGAAGTAGAATGTGTAGTCCAGGCCCGTGGCAGGGAGCGTCAATCCGAAGTCATAGTCCCTTCCCGCCGCGTAGTCGTTGGGAGCTCCGACCCATGCCCCGGGCGTCATGGCGAAAGGCGCTCCGGCGATAGGGACGCCGGCCTTCTCGATCCAAAGCAGAGGACCTCCTGGCGCCGGTGCCTCGCTGTCCGCGTCGCTGTATCGGACGGAGTAGGCGAACAATGTGACCGTGCTGCCGGTCAGAGGCGCCACGGATGGCAGGCTCAGCACCGGAGGCGTGTTGAGGACGGAGTTCGTCGTGAAGTTCCAGTCCACACTCCATCCAGACGACTCCCAACCGTCGCTTGAACCGACATGCCAGCAATAAGCGCTGCGGACGTTGGTGACGAACGCTCCGCTCATGCTCGATGGTCCCACGCCGCTGGCCATTATGGAGGCGTAAGTGCATGTCCCATTCTCCTCGACCTCCCATGCGTACGTGATTGGGTCGCCCTCCGCGTCGAAAGCTGTATCCCAGATCACGGTCTGTGCTGAGGAGGCCGGGATGATCGCGTCGTCCGGCGGGCTGATGGGGATGGCTGGGGCCTGAGGCGGCGTGTTGATGCGGAATTCCACTTCCGCCCAGCTGCCCCACTGCACACCATCGAAGACCTGCACCCGGAAATAGTAGGTCGCACCGTCCACGAGCGCTGCGCCGTTGTAGTTGACTGACGTGGCTGCCCCGACTCCCGCGGGCGGATCCCACATGAGGACTCCGGTCCCCGAAGGCCCGGTCCACACCTGAACCTTGTACTCGCTCTGCGGATCGCCGTCGCCGTCAGCGAAGCTCCAGGCGAGCGGCGGGTCTCCTGGGGGTGTGACTATGTGCAGGATGTCTGCGGTGAGCGCTGCGAATCCGTTGACTGTCAGTCCGACAGCGGTCGGCGGGGTGTTGACGCGGCTGTTCCACGATTGCATGGGGAACATGCCTGCGACCGAATTGCCGCCAGCGAGCACGATGTCGCTCGCCCCGGTCACCTGCGCTCCTATCGTCGCTCCGCAAGTGGCGGTGACGGAGAAGTCGTAGACGATCAGGAGCTGCTCTGGCGTGCCGAGGATTATGTTCTTCGACAAGCCCGTGAGGCTCGCGGAGCCGCCTGAGAAGGTCGCGGTGGCGCCCAGTTGTACATCGATGACCGCGTCCAGGATTCCATTGTCGTTCACGTCGTCAAAGAGCTTCACTCCCGCAATGTCAGAATCGATGCCCGTGCCCGCAGCGGTGACGTTGATGGCGTCGAGAGTCGCCATCGGGATGTTCGCCTCCATGGTCAGGCTCGCCATGACCACATCGGCCTGCCCCTGCACGACCACGGCCGGTGCAAGGTCGATCCATGTCACCGTGATGTCTGCCACAGGTGGTTTGCCGAGCACCAGGTCTCCGTATTCCTCCAGCGCGGGCGGGCCCATCATCGGGCCGAAGGCAAACGGCCAGGAAGCGAAGTAGCCGAAGCCCCACGAATCAGACACTCCGGCCTGAGAGGCCCCCGCGGGAGAGCCTGACGCGAAGCCCAATGTGTCCCCAGGAACCGCGCCAAGAAGCGCGAACGGCACCTGGAACTCGATGACTGGATGGTTCATTGCGTCCATGGGGGACTGCGTGAAGCTCCTCTGCAGGTCGAGAGTGGCGTGGCCCGGCAGGCTGGATTCGAAAGGCGCGTCTTCCACAACCCAAGTTGCAGTGGTCGCGTTGTATACCCTGTGATTCTGGTACGACTCGCCCCAGCCGCCGACGCTGAAGATGTGTTCCATGCCTTCCGTCGCCACAGCATCATTGCCGGTGTCGAATGCCATCGCGGCAGAGTCTTCGAAGTCGGCTGTGCGGTCGCCGACGACATCGTAGGCGATGTAGAGGTTCGTCGCGTCATTCTTGAGGAACATGAATGTGGAAAGGCGGTTACCCATCACAGTTCGGAGGTCGACCTGGAGCGCATCTGACCATTCTCCTGGGGAAAACTGCCCGTCGATGGCTGGCAGCGACAAGGTCCAAGGCGAGACCAGCGTGGGAATCGCCGCGATGCCGCGGACGACGAGGAGGCCGGTTGCGAGCGGGAAGTTGATTGGCGACACACTGTCGCTGGTCATCATGTCGATGTTGACGTTCGTCGGCGAGGATATCGTCAGGCCTATGGTCGCTAATGGTGTGGCGACCGGCGACAGATCGATCACGAGCAGGATTGATTCTGTCGTGCCGCCCTGAACCCGAAGTCCATTCCAGCCGAACATCGGGTCAAAGTTTATCCATGACATCCCACCTGAGAATGAGCTGGCGCCAAGGAACTGGTCTGTCAAGGGATCCAAGAGCGAGTCGTCATCGACGTCGTGGTAGACCCCGACCGCGGAAGCGTCTTGGTCCGAGGATGTCCCGACTCGGTTGATGCTGATCCCTCGGACCTCGACGTAATTGCTGCCGAGNNCACGTCCGAGGCGTTCATCTGAATGAGGGAATTGAACGATTGCGCCGGCAGATTGACTGGTGAGAGGACCGTCAGTGTCTGGAAACGGGCGGAGGTGACATTGTCGATTCGCACCCCAACCGTGTCCCCTACCATCGCCGTCGTGCTAATCTGATAGGTCAAGATGAAGTTGCGGGGCGAGCCTGCGTAGATTTCGATCGGACCCATGAACGGCATCATCCTTGCGACCCAACCGAACACCGGGCCACCGGAGAACCAGCCGCCCGCGGCCCTCAAGTCCGTGCCGAGGTCCAGGACGCCATCGTTGTCCATGTCATCCCAGAGCCCGACCTGCCCCATCGGACCGAATCCGATGTCCATTGCGTTCGGGGGGATTCCAGTCAGCGTGACGTTCAGCCAGTTTGCATTATCGATCCTGGCCATGCCCGCGTCCACTGCCATGGTGAAGTCCGCCATCACCACGTTCGAGTCTCCCATGAAGACCGTGGCGGGCGCCCTGTCGTTCCATGAAGTGATGCTCACCGTGTTGGGTGTCCCCGCAACGACGAGAGCGTTACTGGAGACGCCAGGGAATCCTCCCGGCGCTATGACCGCGTTGCAGGTGTCGGTCATCATCTCGGCCGCCGAAGCCACGGAGCCTCCGATCGTGTCGCCCGGAACCGCATAGGGCGAGACATCGAAGACGACCAGGATGCGTTCGCGGTTTGCCGCTCCCGCGTCTATGCGGAATGAAATGAAGAAGGATGCGACTCCCGTGTTGAACACGGCGTTCGCCAGCTCTTTATCAATCAATGGCTCGTAAAGACCGTCGTCGTTGCTGTCGGAGATGAGGTACGCTCGATACACATCGGTGTCGCGCGGGGGAATCCCCGTCATGGTCACGTTGAACCGCGTCAGCCTGACTGATCCTATGTCCACCGTGGCGTTCATCTCGAGCATCACGACGCCTCCATCGCCTTGCATCACCGTGGCGGGGGCGCGGCCAGAGAACGACATTGTGAGGGTGCTTGTGGGGAATGCCGCGACCGTCGTCGTGCTGGAATCGATCGGGGCGGTAGGGGCATAACTGACTGTGTCGATGCCCGCAACGGTGGCGGATGGGATGGTGTCGGATATGCGCACCCCGAACGTGTCCCCAGGGACCGCCCTGCATTGACAGTCAACCACGACCATCCAACGCTGCGTGCTGGTAGGAGTGATGATCATTGGAGTCGTGAAGGTCACGGTCACGATTCCTGCCGTTGGAGAAGTCGATCCGAGGATGAGCTGATCGGTGGACGTGTCGACCTTTGAGTTGTCGTTCGTGTCGTTGTAGATGCGCACGTATACATTCGAGTCCAGGACGCTGCCCAGCTTCTGAACCCTGAAGGTACTGAGGCCTATCGCGCCCGACCCCACGGTCATTACATACCGTTCCATCAGGACCGACTCTGTCTGCGTGGCGCTGGCGGGAGCGAGGTCCTGCCCCATGATGGTGAGGACGTCTGCCACCGGCGGCGATGGAGGCATGTATCTGACGTTCGTGCCGTTCCTGAGCATCCCGGGGGCAACAGATCCCGAGTACTGGAGGCCCATGTCGCCCTGCTGGCTCTCGATTCCGGAGGCGATCGAGGAGTAGCCGTTCGGGATGCCTCTGTACTGGATGTCGATGACACCGGTGTCTTTCATGATTATCTGGAACTGCACGCGGATGGTGGCGGAGAGACTGACGTTGTCCCATGTCGCGACGCTCTGGGTCGCCTGCTTGTCGAAATAGATTAGCCCGCTGCCCGGGAGCGTCGGGTCGAGAGATGCGGAGCCGAAGCCGACGATGTCGGCGTTGGGAATGCCACCGCTGGGGAGATTGAAGCCTGCCGTCGTGCCGGAGTTCAGCGCTCCGGCGAATTTCACGAAGCCGTTGGGACAGACCATGACATTATTGTAGGCGACGCCGTAGAACGTGAAAGCGCCAAAGAGGAAGTCGTTTGCTCCTGGCACGTTGTCGCAGTTCGTCGGCATGTTTGCCACGACGTTGCCCGCCGCAGGAATCCATGAGTACGGCGCTGTGTCATCGTAGGTGTAGCCAAAAGCATCTGGGCCACCCGACAGTGCTTGAACCGGACTTGGGGCGATCGTGAAAAGCGTCGCTAGCGACGTCGTCGTCAAGATAGCCACTGCTACAATGCTCATGTTTCTGTTCATGGGAATCCACGCTCTGGATGCCGACCCTTATTACACCATATTTCAGCGCTTTGGCGTGATTCTGGATTCTGAGACTCATAAGGCATCATCTGGCGGCTAAATCGTGACGGACGGCAGCTTCGCTCATCCTTTTGTTTGCGAGAAAAATATAGGTCATATGCAGCCTGTTTGACGGCTAAGCCGTCTTTGCACCACCGACGTGGTACTGTAGCGGCTACGACTGTTAGTGGCTCCGGGCTGAACCGGTCGCCCGAAGGCTTCCGGCGTACACCCGAGCTCTATCAACGCCATCAATTATGGCGGTCGTAAGGTGCCTCGTCTTAGGGGTGGCTTCGAGCTTAGATGCTTTCAGCTCTTATCCACTGCAGCGTGGCTGCTCAGCAATGCCTTGCCAGACAACTGATACACTAGCGGCTGCGATCCCCCGTTCCTCTCGTACTAAAGGGACCTTCCCCTCAGGCACCAATGCGCTTCCACCAAAAAGCAACACACCTGTCTCACGACGGTGTAAACCCAGCTCACGATCCCTTTTAATGGGCGAACAACCCCACCCTTGGCAGCGGCTGCACCACCAGGATAGAGAGAACCGACATCGAAGTAGCAAGCCGCCGGGTCGATATGAACTCTTGCCGGCGACAACTCAATTATCCCCAGGGTAACTTTTCTGTT
>JAFNFQ010000022.1 GCA_017885655.1 Methanobacteriota archaeon
GGCGGTGTCCCACACGGTCAATGTAGCGAGGAAAGTGCCGCGGGAAGTGTATGAGTGAGTCGTCAACGGATTGGTGTCTGTGGCGGTGTCGCCGAAGTCCCATAGGTACGCCGTGATGCCGAAGTCGTCAGTCGAGGCGGTGGCGTCGAAGGTGATAGTGTCGCCTATGAACGCGGATGTCGGGAAGGCGTTTGCCACCGCGACGGGGGGATTGTCGGCGATAACGTCGGGAGCGTCTATGGGAACGGTGGGCGGTCCGCTCGCCCATTCCCATCCATCTGTGGCCCGGAAGTAGTACCAGTAGTTAGTGCCCGCGAACAAACTCGTGCTGAACGTGTATATCGCACCGGTGGTGTAGTTGTTCGGAATTCCCTTCCACGCGTCGAAGGACAACGGGAATGTGCCGTAAGGAGTGCCCAAGGGCTTCTCAATCCTCACGTATATCTGTGCTGGAGAGTTGTTGTCGGCGTCGTAGTAGGCGACGCGGTACGTGAAATCCGTGAATGTGGTGCCGGTCTCCGGGTCGAGGCCGTCGGAGACGTAGTTGGTCTCGCCCGTCCACGCGAGGACGGGGGGCGTGTTGGGCGGGCCGACAGGGCCGAACTTCGCGACGAATGCGTCGCCTGCGTCGTTGTACGTCGTGTCGAAGGCGCCGGGGGTGACCGGGAAGTCTGCAGAGCCTGTGTATCCGGTGAAGTATGCGTACCCCGAGGTATCGAGTACCATGTCACGCACATCGTCACCGCCGCTCCCGCCGATAAACGTGGCGTACAGGAGGCCTGTACCATCGGGATTCAGCCTGGCGAGAAAGCCGTCGAAGATTCCGTCCAAGGTCGTATCAAAGGCGCCAGGTGTGGCGGGGAAATCCGTCGAATACGTCGCACCAGTGACGCAGATGTCGCCAGCCACGTTCAGGACGGCACTTGGGCTACCAGCTTCACTGTCGCTGCCACCAAAATAAGTGGCCCAGAGGAGGTTGCTACCTGTGGAGTTCAACTTCGCGATGAAAATGTCCCAGGGACCGCCGAGAGTCGTGTCAAAGGCGCCAGGTGTCACCGGGAAGTCGGTTGAGTTCGTTCCACCGGTCACATAGAGGTTTCCTGAGCCATCGAGGACGAGAGCAACTCCAACATCCTGATTGGAACCGCCAAGGTAAGTGGCCCAGACGAGTGCACTGCCCGTCGAGTCCAGCTTGGCGATGAACGCGTCAGCGCCTCCGCCGTTATAGGTTGTATCGAATGCGCCTGGAGTGACGGGGAAATCGATCGACCACGTTGTGCCCGACGCGTAGACGATGTCGTCTGCGCCCAACGTGATTCTAAATATCTGGTCATCATCATTGCCGCCGAGGAAAGTAGCCCAGAGGAGGAGATTCCCCGCCGGGTTCAGTTTCGCGACGTAGACATCCTCAATTCCGTTGAAGGTGGTGTCGAAGGCACCCGGCGTCACTGGGAAGTCAGGGGAGTATGTCATGCTCGCGACCACCACGTTGCCCGAACTGTCCAGGGCGACCGCGTGACCTTGGTCGCTGTCAGCGCCGCCGAGATAGGTGGCCCATATCAGCACGCCATCTCTTGTGAATCTCGCTACGAAAGCGTCCTGAAGACCGTTGAAGGAAGTGTCGAAAGCCCCCATGGTGACGGGGAAGTCAGTCGATCTCGTGGAGCCGACGACGTAGACGTCCCCCAAGGAATCGACGGCGACGTCACTCGCCCATTCGACATCGAAGCCGCCCAGGAACGTCGCCCACGCTAGAGAACCCCCGTCCGGATTCAGTTTCGCGACGAAGCCATCCTCGGCTCCCCAGTTGAACGAAACGTCGAATGCGCCCGGAGTCACAGGGAAGTCTGGGGAGCGGGTAAAGCCCACGATGTGGGCGCTCCCGGAAGGATCCGTCGCGATATGCCATGGGATCTCCATATCAGAACCGCCCAGGAACGTGGAATACACGAGTGGGTCGATGACGAGGGCGCGGGAGGCGTCCCGTCCCCGACAGGCGAATCCAAAAGAGGCAGGACCGCGAAGTGAGAATGGGCACTTGATCTCGTCCTCTCCCTGGTATGACACAGGGACGAGATCTCTCACATCTCCCACTGTGGTGGATGCGATTATGCCGCCGTCGGAATCGAGGCGAAGGCGGTCGATGCCTTCGTACGCCATCTCGATTTGCGCGGGGTTCGCGCCCGGACTGACGTGGAACTCGTACTTCACGCCATTCTCACCTTGGCGGTAGACCAAGTCTATCCCGTCATACAGGTTCCGATACGCCACTTCCATGAAATTGGGCACGCTCGTCCTCCAGTTGCTCGGGTCGTTCCCAAAGAAGAAGTTGCTGTCGAACGAGAGGCGGTCGATGCCGACCGGCACGACCCTGCTGGCTCCTTCGAAGCGGAGCATGTACGCGAACGATTTCGTCGTGGCAGTCTCGACGGCGGTGAAGCGGTCAGTCTGTTCTGGCCAGGCTTCTCCGTAACCTCCCTTGTCAGCCTCTGTGACAACGAACATGACACCGTCGTCCCTGAATGCGACCGCGGGATTCCCCCGTGAGTAGTAGCGCACCGCGCCATGGACCTGCCCCCTGTTCTCAGTGAAGTAACCGCCAATGGAGTCGAGGGCGTGCAGGGCTTTCCCGTCCGGGCCGGACGCGAACAGGTATGTCGCGTCGTCCCTCGGCGGCGACAGACCCGCCGGCATCGATGCCGAGAAGAAGAGCGCCGTGAGGACGACAATTGTCATTCCGCCGGTGTGAGTCTGGGTGCATCCCCAAGAGCCGTTCCGTGTCACCGCCGTCCACTCTCCTCCCGTCCTATCTGCTCATGCTGTATATGATGGTTGCCGCTCAACCGTCCCCACCACCCTTCCCTTAAGCGGCCGGGCATGGACGCCCACGCATCCTTTGGAGGGTGCGATATGGCCCGACTACGAGGACTGGCGGTTCGGCGACGGTCACCGGTCCCTAGCGTCCTTCATGTTCTTAGCGTCCAGAGGCGCCGCTTTCAGCGCTCTGTAGAGCGCGACCGCCACACCGGTGACTAGAATCCCCATGTCCACCGCAGTCCCTATTCCGACCGCCGGCGGCATGGACAATTGTCCTGTGAGGAACGATGCGATGCTAGTCACCGCCTCCGCGATGACGAACGGCAACGAAGTGATCGCAAACGCCTTCATCGTCGCCATTTCACCCGTCCCGCCCTTCCACGGTCTCCTCTTCGACGACCAGGCTCCCGCCACAAGTAAGGTGATCGCGAACACCAGTGCCACCATCGGCTTGTAGTTCACCGCCACTTCGATTGGCGGCTTGACGACCAAAGACCTTTCCTGCTCGACGTTGCCAAGGTTGTCGATCGAGTAGTAGTATATGGTGTGCTCCCCCTCCGGGACGGTGAATCCGTCCGCGTAGACTGTCCATTCGCCGCCGTCTATCCTGTGCATCGTGACGTTCACCCCGCAGCCGGAGTCAGTGGCGGTGAGGGTGAATGGAGCGGCGGGGGAGATCGTCGTGGTCTGCGGCATGTCGTCGACGCTCAGCACCCGCCAACCCCACCAGGGGATGAGGGCAGCTCACTCCCTTAGCACGCGCTGAAGAACCCAAGCCGAGACACACGGATGTAGCTAGCTCGCTAGATACATCCATCAGAATATTGTTAGTACCAAGACGCAGGATTTCTATCCGCACCAACCCAAAAGTGCGGGAGGTGAAAAAATGGCCCTGTCAGAAACACAGACCTTCGGACTCTCCGATACCGTCCAGAAGCTTTTCCGGGAGAAGAGAGATCTTCTCGTGAAAGCCCGCCTGGACGTGGATTCGATGCTCGTGCAAATGTCGACCGATCACGAGGACGCGACAAAGGCGAACGCGGATCAGGAAGCCGCCAAGCTGAACGCCCGTGAGAAGACCGAGCGCTTCGTTGCAGCGAAGAGAAAACTGTACGTCACGATCTCGAGCTGCCTCGACATGGCGATAGGCGCCGTGCGGAAGGACAGCCTCGCGGCGAAGAACTTCCAGCGCCTGAGGAGCCGCATAAGGAGACCCGACGTCGCGGAGCAGATCGCGAGGGAACCGACACCCGAAGCGACGGCGTAGGCAAGGAGGCCTTCGGGCCTCCATTTTCTTTTTTTCTTCATTTTTCTTTTCTGGGATGCGGCGATCAGATGCCTGTCCTCTCTTGTGGAAATCGATGGTGAGTAGCCAAGAGATATCCTCGAATGCAGGTCCTTGCGACCGACCGGAATTCAATTCCGGCCGGTTCGGAATTGGAGATGATTCGCGGGGTCTAGATTCCGGCCCAAATCGGGGCTTTCTCCATAGGAACTGCCTTTCAGTAATCCTGCATGGCTATTTTCCCGACCCGAACGGATGGTGTTCCGGCCTGAATGGTGTCCGTTCTGCTTGGAATGGCGGTTGTGCGGCCGACATGGGTTCCATTCCAGCTGGAATGATGCCCGTTCAGCATGGAATGACTGCCGTTCGAGCTGGAACGGTATGTATTCCGCTTACGGCATATTCGTTCAGCGTGGAATGGTGCTCGTTCCACCGCGAATGATTGCCGTTCCAAGCGGGATAATGTCCGTTCCGGTTGGAATCATATCTATTCCGAACCGCATTTAAGACAGGAATCCCTGACCGTCTTCCTGTCCTCGTCCCTTTTCGGAATGCGGTCGTGCGCCAAGACTCACATCCTTGAACTCCTGAGTTACGGCGGCCGAGTCAACCGCGACAAGATGAGTGATTCCACCCCCTAGCCCAAAAAGCCTTTAGCGCGACGGCGAATGCAAGCGCGGGTGTCTAGATGAAAGCCGTCGTCTTCCACAGGCATGGCGGACCCGAGGTCCTCCAATATGAAGAAGCCCCGGATCCCAAGGTCGGTCCGAAGGATGTGCTCGTCCGCGTCAAGGCGGCGAGCTGCAACCACAACGACGTCTGGGCGAGGAAGGGGCTCCCTGGAATGAAGTTCGACCTCCCGCACATTTCAGGCAGCGACATCTCCGGGGAGGTCATCGAGGTCGGGAGTGCCGTGACTTGCATCCAGGTCGGCCAGAAGGTCCTCTCTCATCCCGTACTCAGCTGCCGCACATGCGAGTGGTGCACGTCCGGACAGGAGTATTTCTGCCGCCAGCTCAAGATCTGGGGCTTCCAGACCGGACCCTACGACGGCGGGTATGCGGAACTTGCCAGGCTACCCGAGGTCAACGTCATCCCGATACCGCCAAACCTCAACTGGGAAGAGGCCGCTGCGATACCGCTGGTCCTGCTCACCGCCTATCACATGCTCGTCACGAGAGCCGAGCTGAAGGCGGGAGAGGACCTGCTCCTCTGGGGATCCTCAAGCGGCATAGGCCACGTCGGCATCCAGATAGCGAAGATCATCGGCGCTCGAGTGATCGCGGTGGCGGGAACGGATGAGAAATGCAGCAAGGCGAAGGCCCTCGGAGCGGACGAGGTGATCAACTACAACACGCAGGATGTCGCGGCTGAAGTGAAGAAGCTCACGAACAAGAAGGGCGTGGAGGTCGTCTTCGAGCACACCGGGCAGGCGACTTGGGAGAGGTCGATGACCTCCATGGCCTGGGGCGGTCGACTGGTAGTCTGCGGCAACACCACCGGCTTCGAGGCGAAGACGGATCTGCGGTTCCTCTTCAACAAGCAACTGTCCCTGCTCGGCTCTCACGAAGGCAACAAAGCGGAGATAATCAGGGGTTTGAAATGGGTGGAGGCTGGGAAGATCAAACCTGTCATCGACAGGACGTTCGCCCTGAAAGACGCGGCGAAGGCTCAAGAGACCATGGAGAAAGGACTGCACTTCGGAAAGATCGTGCTCAAGCCTTAGACATCAGAGCCTTCTTCACTGCCGCCTGCAGCACCTCGTAGTCCGGGAACCTTCTCTCCTTCGTGCTCGAGTAGACCAGCTTCCCGCCAACCTTGATGTCGTAGACGCCCTGGTCGCCCGGTACCAGTCTCACCGCCGTGATTTCCTCGCCGAACTCAGTGAGGAGCTGCTCGGTGTGCTTCATCGCGAGGGGCAGGTACTTGCAGGGGACGCAGTATTTTATCTCAACAGTGACCATTTCTCTTGCCCAACATTATCAAACCTCCCCGAGCTAGTTAAAGTTGTCCCACCCGTGGAAGCTGATTGAGCTTCATTTTCAATAGCCATTAAGAGGATGATTGCCCTCTTCTTGCCGTGTTCGACTGGCGGCGGGCGGGCAGCTCGTGCGGGCTCGCAGGATCATCGATATTCCTCATCGCCTGGGTCGTTGCGATTGCGGCGACTCCCGGCTATCGCTTCGGAGGTCAGTGGGTCAGCGACCTGGGCGTGGGGGCGGGCGCCCCGTTCTTCAACGTGGGCGTGATCATTGCGGGAATCCTCTCAATCCCATTTGCATTCACCCTCGCGACCGTGCTCCGTCCTTCGCGCCTTGGGATTGCGGGCTCGATGTCACTCGCGCTGGCGGGTATCTTCCTCATGGGAGTCGGCATCTTCACAGAGAACGCGGGCGAGACGCATTGGATCGTCTCAATCTCTTTCTTCTTTCTCGCGCTGATTGCGACGACGCTTCTGTCGTACCCGCTGTTCCGTTCCACCGCCATGGGGCCATGGAGCGGCCAGTTCACAGCCGCGATCGTCCTGATTTGTGTGGCCTTCGTCGCCCTTTATGGAATGGGGCCCCTTGCGGAGACAGTTGCCGTCCTGCTCATCGCCATCTGGTCGCTCGCGATGGCTTGGAAACTTCGCTGGTACCTTTGTGTCGATTTCCCCGCAAAGGGTCTCTGATGATTGAACTGAGTTCGGTCCGCACCTGATCTGGCTACTTCTTCCCGGCGGTCTTCTGGAGATACGCGCCCATCTGTTCGAATTCCCTCTTGAAGGTGTCGTAGTCGTAGTCCTGCGCGTGGATCATCGCGCTCCAGAACGCTGTCCAGCCTGCGAGCGTGGCGACCTCCGCGAGTTCCTTGTCCGTCGCGCCATTCATCTTGGCCGCTCCCATGTGAAACAATTGGCAATAGGGGCACTTGATGTTTGCGGCGACTGCGAGCCCAATCAGCTCTCGGTACTTGGGCGAAATATCTGATTCCTCGATCGAATACTTCTTGAACAACGGCCACTCCGCGACAAGAACGTCCTTGGGCAGGGCTTTCATGAATCCTGGCACAAATCCGAATGTCTTCTTCACGTCATCTAGTGTCTTTTCGTACTGGTCCATGTCATCACTCCCTTGTCTTCAGGAGATGTTTTGGTCTACCTAATAAATGGCGGCAGATAAACATTCGTCATACCGCAACGAAGCGGCGGTGCCAACCTCATCCTTGGCTCAGTTCGACCCATTGCTCACTGGGAGGATTGTTTCTCAGGCAAGATTGATGTGCCCCCGCGCACATAGCCATTGGGAGAGCACGATGGCCTTTTACCAAACCGGGGAGAGAGTCCGCGCGGGCAGGTTCAGATGCGCGGGATGCGGGGTCGATCTGCAGATCGACAAAGACGGTGAACGCCTCCCCGAGTGCCCCTGCGGATCGCGTAGCTACGAAGGACACGCGTCATTGAAGGCCCGATAGGATCATTCGAGGTTCTCAACATACCTTTGCGCGTCGACAGCCGCCTGGCAGCCGTATCCTGCGGCGGTGACCGCCTGCCTGTACCTGTGGTCGTGCACGTCCCCCGCCGTGAACACCCCGGGGACGCTGGTCATCGTGTTCTCCTTCTTGACGACGTAGCCCTTCTCATCCATCTCGACATGCCCCTTCAGGAAGGCGGTGTCCGGGTCGTGGCCAATCGACATGAACACCCCGTCTGTCCGTAGCTCAGTCACCTTCCCTGTCTTGACATTCCTCAGCCGTATGCCCTCCACCCTCGTCGAACCCAGAATCTCCTCGACGACGGTGTCCCACATCCAGTGGATCTTCGGGTTCTTCATCGCCCTCTTCTGCATGATTGGGCTGGCCCTGAGCTTGTCCCGCCGGTGGATCACGGTCACCTTCATGCACATGTTCGTCAGGTAGATCGAGTCCTCCATCGCGACATCCCCGCCGCCGATGACGACGACCTCCTTGTCCTTGAACAGGAACCCGTCGCACGTCGCGCAGGCCGAGACGCCCTTGCCCCGCAACCTCTTCTCGCTCGCAAGCCCGAGCCACTTCGCCTTCGCTCCGGTGGCAATTATTACAGCCTTCCCCTCGTAGGCGGTGTCGCCGATGAAGACTTTCAGCGGTCTGCCAGAGAAGTCGACGGTGGTCACGTTGTCGTCGACGAACTCCGTCCCGAACTTCTCCGCCTGCTTCCTCATGAGGAGCATGAGGTTTGGCCCCATGATCCCGTCGGGGAATCCAGGGAAGTTCTCCACCGTGGTCGTGAGCATGAGCTGCCCGCCGGGGAGGCGGTAGCTGTCGTCGACCGTGGGGCCGCCTGCGATGCAGAGGACTTTAAGATTCGCTCGGCAGGCATAGATTGCGGCTGTGAGACCTGCGGGACCGGAGCCGATGATTAAGACGTCGTACATGGCGCGACTTAGAGCACGCGCTCCGTCAAAAACTTTCCCCGACCGCGCGGGGGCACCCGAGGAGCATCAGGCTTAAAGCCCCCTGAGAATAATATCCAGCTCACATGGCTCAGCAGAAGACCATGGCCACATGCCCCGAATGCGGGGCTAAGGTCCGCAAGGAGAACCTCAAGGGGCACATCGACAAAGTACACAGGAAGGCGGTTGCCGCGAAGGAGAAGACTCCGGAGCAGACGGCAAGGTCGACCCGCCCCAGAATCAAGGATCAGCGCAAGGTGAGCCCCTGGCCCGCCATCGCCCTTGCCCTCCTCATGGCCGTCTCGAGCCTGGGAGCGTACGCCATCTTGACGCAGACACCCAGCAATCCGAGCAACAACCCGCCGCCGTCCGGCAACCGCAAGGCCGTGATCGCCACGAGCATGGGCACATTCACGATTGAACTCTACGAGGATAAAGCTCCGCGGACCGCCGGGAACTTCATACGCCTGGCACAGGCGGGCTTCTACAACGGCCTAATCTTCCACAGGGTCGTGGCCGACTTCGTCATACAAGGCGGGGACCCAAACGGTGACGGCACGGGAGGTTCGGGGCAGACCGTCGACTGGGAGAATACGGGGCTGACGAATGTCAAGTACGCAGTCGCAATGGCCCGCTCGGGGGATCCGAACTCGCCCCAGGGAGCGAACACAGCCACCAGCCAGTTCTTCGTGAACCTGAAGGACAACCCCAGTCTGGACAGCTACACCTATCGCTTCGTCGTCTTCGGAAAGGTCATCAGCGGGCAGTCAGTCGTCGATGCAATCGGACAGGTGAGCGTGGACTCGAACGACAAGCCGTATACTCCTGTAGTGATGAACACGGTCACCATCACGAGCTGAACGCTCTCACATACGTGAGGAACGTTTATTCACGCCTCTTTCAATGTCCTCGCGGTGCAGAGAACCCAGCAGCTCGGTCAGGGAGAAGAGAGGCCCAGGATTGCCGTCGTCGGCTGCGGCGGCGCCGGGTGCAACACGGTCCACCATCTCCCCGCCACTCCTGGCCTGGAGATCATCGGCCTCAGTGACGTCCCTCACCCGTCTCTCCTCGGCATCAAGCACCGCGTCCTCATCTCAGAAGACGAGCTCAAGACGATCGCAACGCTGGACGATGCAGTCGCCCGCGGCCTTGAAACGGACGCCGAGAGGCTAATCGCTCGCGAGCTCATCGGGTTCGACATGGTCGTCGTCGTGGCCGGCCTTGGCGGGAACACGGGCGGAGACGGAGCGAACGCTGTCGCGCGCGTGGCCCGCGTGCACAACATCCCGGTGTGGGGGATCGTGACCCAGCCCTTCAAGGCGGAGGGGCTCAGGAGGAGAATGGCGAGCCAGGAAAGCCTCGACAGATTGCGCAAGAGGTGCCCCGGGGTCCTCGCCTTCACCAACGACGAGCTCCTGGAGATCGCGCCGGAGATACCGATCATGAGGGCATTCGCGATCATGGGGCAGATAATGGTCAAGCCCCTGGAGGCGATGTCGAAGCTGATCACGAAGAGCGACATCCGCCTCATGCGTGAGTTCTTCGCAGGGTGCCGCGAGCTCAGGCTCGGGATCGGCGAGGCGAAAGGCCCTCACAGGTCATTCGAGTCCGTGATAGACGCGTTCGCCTCGCCCTGGATGAAGTTCGATGCGGAAAGGGCAAGGCAAGCGATGGTCTTCATCAGCGGCTCGAAGGTCGACGAGGACATCGTCAAGGATGTCTTGCACAACGTCTCGCTCCGCGCGCCGATCGCAGAGGTCCTGTACGGCGCCTACACGGAGGGAGAGGGCGAGATGATCAGGGTCAGCGTCATGGTCCCGCCGCCATGAGCTACCTGAGCGACCTGCCCATCACGTGCCTATCCATCTTGAAACCCATCCTCAGGTAGAGGGGTCTCGCGCTTTCATTGCCATCAGCGACCTCGAGCTTGACCTTCTCCAGTCCCTGCTCCTGGAACCACTTGAACGCGAACTCTATCAGCTGCTTGCCGACGCCCTGTCGCCTCGCCCACTCGGCCACGTAGATGTCGAAGATGAACCCGTACGGCCTAGACGAATAGAACGGCATCGTCTGCCCGAGGAGAATGTGCCCCGCGGGTGTTCCCCTCTCATCTTCCGCGATGAACAGGGTGTTCCTGGGGTCGTCCAGGTAGGGGCCGGCGGCCTGCCTGAAGTGGCTCTCGAACTCCCGCCTGTCCATCCCTGCCCTCTCATCCTCAGGTATGTCCCGCCATGCCGTCTCCAGGGTCGCCTTCCAGAAAGCCTCGCGGTCGGCAGCCTTGGCGTCCCTTAGCCTCACTCGCATGATTGCCGCTAGGCAATGGAGGATATTAGACAGTTGGTGGAATCCGCCAATCCCTCCCACCAGCTCTTTTTCGGCGGTGATAACCAGCGCGGTGCTATCTAATAGCCTCGCCCGCGCTAGATTCGGACGTGCTCCAGCCCCAGTGCCTTCGCTGCGGGGCTATGTCCCAGGCTCCTCTGTGCAGCAGGTGCCTTTCATTCCTCGCGGCGCACAGACCCCTCCTCTTCGATCCAAAGGTGGAACGGGGGACATCGGTGGTCGAGCTGTTGGGAAAGGGCGGGAGGCTCATGGCGACCCTCGACCCGAAGAAGCCGCTATTGGCTTTCGACGAACCGCCCGTTGACTGGAAGTCCGAGGCGACGGCCGAGTTCATCCTGAAACACATGGGCTTCAATGGCGGCGCTCCCGACAGGCTGACTCTGGGCGATGCCGAACTTCTCCATGATATCCTGTTCCATTTCTCGCAGAGGCCTCTGAACCCGGGGAAACTCGAATCCAGACTTCAGGCGTTGAAGAAGCGCCTTGCCGAGGTCCCTTATCTCCCGCAAGTCGAGGCGAACCTCAAGAGTCAGGCACCGCCAGTGTTCGCACAGGCGGTCGCCCCGGCGGTCTCGATCACACAGCCGGTCATCGAGCGACTGGAGGAGGCGCGGGGGGTGATTGAGCTGCCTTCACCGCCCCCCGACGAGCCCGAACCCTTGCCGCCAGAGCCTCCAGACGCCCCCGAGCCGGAGATACCGCCGCTGGAGCCGCCACCGCC
>JAFNFQ010000023.1 GCA_017885655.1 Methanobacteriota archaeon
TAGGCAGGCAGGCCGATTTAAGCTTTGTCGAGAGTGGCGTCCCCGCCCGCGCGGCAGGCAGGAACGTCGAGGCGCCGGATGCCTACCGGCCCGGCGGCGAAGGGGGAGGCGGTGGCGGTGGTGGATATTGGGCGGGCTGCGGCGGAGCCTGTTGTGACGGCACCTGCTGCAGTGGCATCTGAGGCGGTGGCGGGGGCGGCATTGCTCCCTGAGGCATGGCCTGCTCCGCTGGCTTCTTCCTCCTCTTCATCATGATGGCGACAAGCGAGACAACGATCGCGATGACCACGACGATCAGGATGATCCACATCCACGGTAACTCTCCCGCTTGGCTCTTCTTCGTCAAGGAGATGATGCCCGCGTCTTTGTTGGCGAAGGCGTTGATCACCGCGGATTTCTCATTCGACTCGTAGCCGTCCTTGCTCGCCCGGATCGTATATGTGCCCGGGCTCAGGTCGCTGAAGCTGAACGCGCCATCCGCGGCGGTGGTCGCGGTATCGACAACGGTTCCGGTGGAATCGAGGATCTCCACGGTCACATCGGCAAGCGGTTGCCCTTCGCTCTCGACAGTCCCGTTCACGCTTCCTTTGTCGGTCACGGTCGCCTGGCCGTACGCGGACTTATCTGAGTGGTTGGCCCACTGGTTGACTGCCTCGACCTTGTAGTAGTACGTCCCGGGCGCGAGATTCGTGTCGTCGAACTCAGTCAGGTCTGTCGAGGTCGGCGTGATCAGCGCATATATGCCGGCCGGCGCGTCAGAGCGGAACACCAAGTACCTCAATGGACCGGTTATCGCGGAACCATCGGTGTTCTGCGTCGGGGCGATCCATGTCAGCGTCACCGTGCTTGCAGCGGTCTGGGTTCCCGTAACGTTCGTCGGCGGGTTTGGCTTCGGCGGGTAAGTGACCGTGACCGTCATCGTGTCGGTGTCGGTCAGCGAGACCGTGTCGGTGACGGTCAGGGTGACAGTGTACACCCCAGTGATGTCGAACCTGTGGGACGGCTGCTGGCCGGTCAGGGTCACGGGCCCCGTGCCGTCGTCGAAGTCCCATTGCCACGATGCAAGTTGGTAGTTGTCCACGGATGCTGTGCCGTCGAATTGGACTGTCGTGCCGTTGGGGACTGTCTGGTCTGGGCCCGCGTCCGCCAAGGGAATCGTCGTGTCCTGGACGACGAAATTCCCCGCACCGAATGCAGTGTTGCTATCGGTGTCCACGGCCCATACAGTGAAGGGGTATGTCCCCAGGCCGGGATAGGAGTTGAGCGTGTACTCATACTTGCCCGAGATTGCATTCAGTGTCATCGAGAAATTGCCGATGGGGGGCCCGCTCGGGGCCATGATCTCGACGTCGACCGATGCGATCGGCGACGAATCGTTGACCCAGGCCGAGATGGTTACAGGGCTGTAGTACTCGGCAGGGTTGGGCGTCGCGCCCTGACCCTCGACTATTGGCGGTATGATGGCTAAATCTCCGATCAGGACGTCGATCCACACATATGCCCCGAGGCCGCTGGGGTCGAGCTGCGGATCTATGACGAATGTGCCGGTGCCGAAACCGGTGTATGAGATGTTGGGGTCAGGTGTCGCGCTGATCACGCCCCATCCCGGCGGGAGAAGGATCGTTGTCTTCGATTTCTCGAGGTCGAGGTCCAGCGTGACATTGAGCCTTGCAGTGTGCATCGGTGCTGAGGGCAATGTCGAGTTCGATGTCAGATAACTTATGGTGCTCAGGCTCGCGGGAAGGCGGGATACGATTGGCCCGCTCAGATCGATGACGTACTTGTTGCTCGCGTAATCGTAGGGATAGTAGAAGATGCCGTCCATGTACATGATGTCGTCTGTGTCGTCGAACGTTGCAATGGCGCCGAACACACTCAGCAGTAGCGCCATCTCGGAAGCTGAGGCGATGCCATCTTTGTTGCCGAATTGCCAGTCGACCATCATCTTCATGGCGGCGACGCCGTCCCACATCAGTCCATTGGTGCTCACGGTCATGGTGCTCAGATCCGACATGACCACCGTCACGTTGTTGTAACCAGGGCTCGGCGCCCTAAGAATGAAGTCGACAGTAACGAGCCCGGTCACAGTGATGTTCTCGGCGTAGTCCCCTTGAGTCCCGCCGGTGTCAACTATCACGGTGTAATTGCCAGGGTACAAAGAAGCGGTGTAGTCCCCCGCTGGGCCGGTTGTTGCAGTTGTTTGGAAGAGGTCGGTGTAGTTAGAGAAGACGACATCCGCCCCGGCGACCCGCCCACCGAGCGAGTCGGTCACGGTCCCGACCACCGCCATCAGCGTTCTCGTCTGGAAGTCTGCAGCCAGGTAAGCTCCGGTGTTGTTGAGGTTCTGGGAGATGATTACAGGCCCAGCACCGAACAATGCCATGAGCATATCGACCGCGATGTACGGACCGTCAATCCCGGAAGAGGAGATGTCTATTCCGCTGAAAGACAGTTCATGATCGTAGAGGCCCGAGGCAAGGTCAGCCGCCCCAAACGTCATGGCGAATATCGAGGGCGGCATACCACCCGCAAGTCCGCAAATGACTATGTATTGCCCCGCTTCGGTGACGTTGATGGGTACGCTGATGTGCAACTGGTTGAACAGGCCGTCGGCAGGTACGTCCAGGTCGACACCGTAATCGCTGAATGGGGGCCCAACTGTGGCGGGCGGCTCCTCGAAGTCCGTCGCCACATGGGCTGCCGTCGTTGCGCTCGGATAGGCGACGTCCGCGTTTTGATCGTTCTGCACCTGGACTGAGACGACGTACGGGCCATTCACGCCGCTGACATTGATCAAGTAACCCGGCACGATCATTTGCATCACATGCGTCCCGGCCAAGTAGTACGTGCTGTTCGTCGCGTACGCTATGTCTGTGGCGTTGAGCGAATCCCTGATCGTGAGGTCGAAGGTGAAGACATCTTGGACGGTCACGTCCAGCGTTACGTTCACCCACACGCTGTTGATGAGCCCGTCTCCGTCACCGTCGAGCATCCAGAGGTCGAGGGGCACGCTCACGTCGCCCTTGCCATGCAGCGCCTTCGCGGTGAACGCAAACCCCGCGAACGCGGACAGCAGGAGCGCGGACACAACAGTCAAACTCACAAGCCTGCTCTTTCCATCTTCAAATATCACATCTATCACCAGATATATCGCTGGCCATGGGGCCGAAAAGACAGGCTGAAATGATATGGGTGCTTAAATAATATTCCCCTCTCGATATCAGTGACAGAAGGCACCCGGAGAGCGGTCTATGCGCCGAACTTGACGTTCCTGCCAGCGAGGTCGAGCATCAGTGGCAGCAGGTCGATCCCCCTGAGCCTCCCGAGCCCGCCCTTGGCGCATGCGATCTCGTCGAAGGTCTGCACGTCGTCGACGCGCACGCCCTCGCCGAAGATGAGCATCGGGACAGGGTCGCCCGTGTGGTTCCTCACCGCGCAGGGCGTCGAGTGATCCGACGTGACCGCGAGGACCAAGCTCTCGGTCATGTGATCCCTGATGTAGCCGAGCATCTGGTCCGCCCTCTCGACCACCTTGACCTTGTCCATCGGCCTGCCGTCGTGCCCGCAGATGTCGGCGGCCTTGACATTGATCAGCACGAAGTCCTTGTCGACGAAAGCATCCATGGCGGCCTTGGCCTTCGCCATCATGTCGGTGTCCAGGCCTCCCGTGGCGCCCTTCACCTCCAGCACCTCCATGCCGACAGAGCCGCAGATGCCCTTGATCAGCGCGACGCCGGCGACGACGGCCGACTTCATGTTGTGCTTCTCCTCGATGCTCTTCAGGTGCGGGAAGATCCCGCCGCCGCGGATGAGGACGGCGTTGGCGGGCACCACGCCCTTCTCCTCTCTCTCCCTGTTGACAGAGTGCTGCCTTAGCGTATCATGCGCGATGCGTGAGAACTCGTTGATTATCCTCGCGGTCTTCTCCGCCCCGGGCTGAATCGCCTTGCATTCGAGGATGTTGCTGCCTTCCTCATGAGGGTCGGTGTCGCTGACGTCGGCGGAGAGCCCGGGCCCCCGGAGGACCAGGGCAGCCCTGTGCTCGGTCCCCGCCTTGAAGAGTATCCTGACCCCCTCGATCTCCAGGCCGTCAAGGCTCTTCGCGAGCTCGACGGTGCCCTGCTTGATCCTTCCCGCCCTCCTGTCGAGCACCCTCATGTCCCTGTCCACGGTAGCGAAGTTGCACCTGAACGCGACATCGCCGCCCTTGACCGCGATGCCCGCGCCAGCGGCCTCGAATGGTCCCCGCCCGGTGTAGACCTGGAACGGGTCGTAGCCGAGGAGAGAGAGATGCGAGGTGTCGCTGCCCGGGCACACGCCAGGTGCTATCGGATCGAGTATCCCGCAAGCGCCGTTGGAGGCGAGCCAGTCCAGATTGCTCTTGGCGGCGAGCTGGAGAGGCGTCTTGTTCCCTAGGTCCTTTATCGGACGGTCCCCGAGCCCGTCGAGGACGATGAGCAACAGCTTCCTGCCTTCCATCCTCCGTCGGAAAGGCCCCTAATTAGATATTCCTTTGCCATGGTGCGGCGGCTTCCGGACTAGAGCTTTCTGAGGGCCCGCCTGAGCATCTCGAGGTCCTTGAGGCGCCGAACGTCTCTCCGCGCCCTCCTCTGCAACTCGACCTCGCGCGTGTCGAGTTCCTCCTCTCTGGCGGCAATCGTCTTTTCCCTCTTCGCATGCTCGGCCTCTCTCTCCTTCATCCGAGCCGCCGCCATCGCGACCTGGTGCATCGCGGCTGCGACGGCCTTCCGCTTCTGCTCGGCCGCGGCTAGTTGCTCTCCGCTTCTGCGTGCGGCTTTCGCCGCCTCCGATTCCAACGCGGCTGCTGTCTTCCTCATCGCTGCTTCCTGCTCGCGCACCTTCTCCAGCCGCGTTGCGGAGTCTTGCTCCCAAGAGGCGATCTCCTGCTCTCTCTGCACGATCCTGCTTTCCCGCCGCGCGGCTGCAATCCGCATTCTTTCAGCTTTCTCCTCAACCGCCCTCTCCGACGCCTCGAGTCTCCTTTCGTAATCGACCAGTCTGCGCTCCCTCAGGGCGCTCTGCTTCGCCCGCGTGATCAGCTCGTGCTCGAGAGCGATGAGCTTGTCGCGAAGCTGCATGGTGCCATCCCTCGCCTCACTGGCGGCCGCGAGGGCTCTTGCGAGTTCCTCTTTCTTCCGTTCCAGCTCTTCCGTCTGTTCTCGGTGCCTTTGTCTCGCTGCATGGCTCTCTGCCCCGACTTTCTCACGCGCCGATTCAAGCTCGTTCTTGAGCTTCTTGACTTCCTGTTCCTTGGCGGCGAGGTCCAGTTCCCTTGCTTCGAGTCGTTCCTTCAGGAATGCAAGCTGATCTTTCTCGACGGCGAGGTCGTCTGAGCTTGACTTGAGTTCGGCATTTCGAAGGGCGACATCTCCGAGTTTCTTCTTCAGCGCGGCATCGAGCCGTCTGTGCTCCTTCAGCTTGCGAGTGAGAGCCTGTGATTGCGCGGCGGATTGCCTCTTTGCGGTGGCGAGGGCCTTCTCCTTTGCGATTAAATCCGCGGACCTTTGTTCCAAGATTCCTTCGTGAACCCTGAGCCCCCTCTCCGCCTTCGCCAGCATTTCGGACTTGACTCCGAGCGATTTCGATGTCCGCCCGAGCTTATGCTCCATAGCTGTCAGCTCCTTTTCCCGGGCAGACAGCTTCTCATCCCTCTCCAGCAAGTCAGAAGTCACCGACTCAAGGCTCCTACGATCTGCCGCAAGCTGGCGGTTCAGCTCGGCGTGAGCGCGCCTCTCCTTGTCGAGAGTCTTCTCCTCGTCTCTCAGCATTCTCTCGGACCGCGACAGCTTCTCCGCGCGCTTGTCGAGAGCCGATGTTTGAACCTTCAACGAATCGCCTAGCTCCGCGAGCTTCCTCTCCCTCATCCCGCATCCGGTCTCTGCCGCCTTCAGTCCCTTCTTCCCAGCGGTCAGTCTGCTCGATTCCTCCTTCAGGTCTGCCCACATCTCCTGGATTCGTTTCTTCTCGCCTTCGAGGGCTCGGCGGGAATCCTCAGCGGCGCTCTTCACGGCCACGAGCGCCTCTCTCGTCTTGTCGAGCTTGTCCAGTCTCCCCGCCAGTTCCGCCTTCTCCCGATCCAGCTGAGCCGCCATCGCGTCCAGCTCGCCTCGCCGCCTCTCCATCTCCCGCCACGCCTCGGCCAGCCGTGCGCGCCTCTCGGCGATGTTCGGCCCCGCCATCAGCTTCTGCACCATCGCGGTCCCCTGGAGCCTGAGGTCCTCGAGTTCACGGCTCATCGCCCTCATGGCCTCGGACTGGAGCCTCGCGGCGATCTCGTCCTCATGGAGATGGACAGACTCCTGCTGGAGTTGTGACTGCCGTTCTCGCTCCATCTCGGAACTTCTTGCGGCGTCCTCGTCGGCGATTCTCTTCGTCTCCTCGCTCTTCACCTCTTCGATTGCGGTGGCTGGATCGAAACCCTCTCCGAGGACGCAGGTCGGGCGGGAATTTGTCAGCTGCGCTACGCTGATTTTAGAGTTGTGATAGGCGTAGGACCGGACCTCCAGTGCACATCTCGGGCTGAGCGTGTCCCTCGCTAATTCCCTGAACGCGTCAGGTCCCCCGTGCGGGTTCACAGAACTGTGCTGCGCGACGATGGGCCTCCCCCGCTGGATCAACAGGTGGCCCGTGGCTGGAGTCCCTGCCCTGATAACGCTCGTGCTCACGATGCCCGTGAACTTCTTAGGGTTGAGCTCTTCCAGCACGGACTTGAGGACTTCAGGCCCGCCGCTGAGCAGCTGCTCCGCCCTGCCAGGCGGAAAATCCATTGGGTCATCGAGGCCGCCTCTCTCGATAAATAGGTATTCGGGTCGTTATCTGACTTGAGAACGAGCTGGAAGGCGAAGAGGCCCCGCGGACCGATGAAGCCGCAAGGCGCCAGGTCGCATCTGAATGCTGGCAGCTCTCTCCCGCCGCCAGAAGAAAAAGCCGTCCAGGCGTCACCGACATTCCGGCTCGCCCGCCAAGGTGACGGATCATCCAAGTAAGTCTCCCGACGGAATGTCTAATGCCGCAATCCGGACGGATTGCTCCTCCATTCGGGACGACCCATCCTGCGTCCGGATGGAATTCGCCTCGACCCTCACGGAGACAGCGCGATTCCAGGCTCAGGTCGTGAGCACGCTCGCAGACCACCCGCCAACGGTTCCTGAGTCCTCCTCGATTCAGACATACCTCCCCTCGATAGTTGCGGAATCGCCCTCGATCCGGGTGGACCCTGCCTCGGTGTGGGAGGACCTCTCCTACGCGTAGGAACCGTTCTCCTACGGCGGGACGGACATTTCCTACATCCGAATGGAACCTTCCTACGTGTAGGAGGACTCCATCCGGGTCATCTACACCCCATCAGACCGGGGACAGGTTCCTCCTACGTGTAGGAGGACCTTGTCCAAACATAGGAGGCTCCCTCCTGCGCGTAGGAACATGTCTCCTACGTGTAGGAGGACTCCGTCCAGACGCGATTCGGGCCGTCAGCATGGTTTAGACCCTGGTCAGAGTGAGGACGACCCTCTCCTACGTGTAGGAGGACTCCTCCTCGGCGTAGGAGGACCTCGCCTACATGTAGGAAGATTCCGTCCCGGAGGTCCTCCCCATAGAAGCGGTCGAGGAGCGGGCGCGTCGAAAGTCGTTTATCTCGGCGGCGCAATGGTATTTCCGCGTCTGTGATGCGAAGAGGGTCAGCTGATCATCGTGATTGACCATATGAGTGCTGAGATGCCTTGCCGTCGAGTCATTGTGAGCACGGAGTCTGAGATTGGGGCTTCCATGTCCTCGTCAGCTGATTGGCGGAACGCAAGTCATAAATACATTCATGTCATAACATCCCAATAATAGGGACATTATGACTGAAATGAATACTCCTGCCATATGGAAGAAACTGCTCGTCGAAGGGCGCAGGATGGTCACCTCGGGCGAGATAATGGAGCTTGCCGCCCAGGCGGGGAAAAAGGGGGACCGCAGCCTGCGATACCTCATCGAGCACGGCTACATCGCCCGCATCCTCCGGGGCATCTTCTACGTGCGCAGCGCGGACGAGCGCGAGCGCGGCTACACTGAACGCTCGACCTTCGAACTGGTGGCGGAAGCCCTGGTATTGAAGGGCGTGAAGCGCTGGTACTTCGGCATGGAGACCGCCCTCAAGCTCAACGGCATGACCCATGAGTACTTCGCGGTCGACTCGGTCGTCACCGATTCCTTCAGGACCACGAAGGTCATAGGCATCCTCGGTTCGAAGTTCCAGTTTCACAGGTGGAGCGCCGACCGCTTCGGCTTCGGTTCCGTTCGAAAGGGCCGCCTGACGTACTCGGATCCCGAGAAGACAGTCCTCGACATGGCTTACAGGACGCACCGCCAGGGAAAAGGTTCGCCGAGGGACGTCATCATGGAGCACATAGAGAGGTTGAACATGGACAAGCTCCGAAGGTACCTTGCGCGCTACTCGATGCGATTCCGGGAGGCCATGGGAGAACTGCCATGAAGGATTTCTTCGAGCGCCTGAACGCCCTGGGGAAGCCGCGGAGGACCGACATCATTGAGAAGGACTTCCACCTGCACCGGCTTCTCCACGCCATGTCCCTGGACACGCACCTCAGGAAGAACCTCGCCTTCAAGGGCGGGACGTGCCTCATCAAAGCCTACCTGGGCTACTACCGCTTCTCCGAGGATGTGGACTTCACCTGGCGCGACTCGGCGATCTGGAAAGGGAGAAGCCTGTCGGAGACTAGGCGGCGGTGCTCGAAGGAAATTGACGAGGTCCTGAGGCGGGTCAAGTCCATCTCAGGGGACCTGGGCTTCAGCTTCGAGGGCGACAAGTCGGACAAGAGCGAAGTGCATATCAGCAGCGGCGGCAGGATGGTCCTCCTCTGGCTCGGGTACGATTCGGAGGTCCTCGGAGTCCCGTCCAAAATCAAAGTCGAGGTCAATCTAGTCGACAAGATGCTCTTTCCCATTGTGGAAAGGAAGGTGCACAGCTATGTCGAGCAGCTGGAATCCAGGGAACTCGCCTTCCTCTACGAGAAACCCTGGAAGGAATACTCGGCGAAGATAGAGCTCCCCTGCTATAATGCGCGCGAGATATTCGTCGAGAAATGCAGGGCAGCGCTGACCAGGAAAGTCCGCAAGCTCAGGGATGTCATCGACATCGTCTACATGGGCGAGAAGCTCGACTTTGCGATTTCCGATTTCGTGCCGCAGATTCTCGACAAGGTCCGATTCATGCTGGAGACCTACGAGCGGTATCGCGACAACATCGAGCTTCCGAAGGGGTCGATGCCTGACATCGGAGGCGCCGACGAGATGCGTTTGGTCCTCGGAGAACCCCTGGCGGGCATCGCCAGCAAGATAAGGAGAGTCAATGAGCATCTGGAGGGAATGCGGAAGAAGCTGTTGTCGGACAGGTGACGGTAGGATGATGGTGTTCGGCATCGCCAGCAGCCTCGCAACCGTCGAGGACGCCAGGTAAATGCGCTAGTTCGGTCGTTGAGGCGCGAAGGCAGATTCGTGAGCACCCGACGGCTGGCCTCGCCGCGTGGAAGCAAGCCGAAAGCCGTTTATCCCGCCGCCATGATGAGGTCCTCGCGTCGATGATGAGAAGAAGGTCAGCTGATCATCGTGATTGACCCTATGAGTGCTGAGACGTTCCAGCATTGGGCTTTTCATGGTCGCGGAGCTCCAAGGAGGGGTGGTGGGACGGTGCCGAAGCCTAGGCAGAAGCGGGCGATAAGAGTCCTACGGCAACCTCCGCAGTCATGTCGCGCCCGGTCAATCCGTTATTAGCTTCGCTTTATCGTTCGCGATTCCGACCCTCACGACTTGAAACCCGCAAAGGGCGCACTGGCGACTCCTGGAGAAGAAGGTTCACGCCAGGGAAAAAATGAGAAAAGAAAAAAGAAAAGAAAGGAGAAAGAAGTGGTTGCGCTCAGTCGAGAGAGACCACGAAGTTCTCCATCAGTGTCGTGCTGCCGACGACCACGTTTATCGTGATGGTCGAAGGCGGTGAACCGGGTCCTGCAGGTAGCGGCTTGGTGCTCAGGTTATAGATATATGTCTGCGTCTTCAGATCGAACCTGAACGTGTTCCCCATGTTGGAATTCCCGCTACTGGTGCCTGGCTGGCCATTCACCCATACTGTGGCCATGGCGTCGCTGATTGTTTTCCCATTGGAGTCGAACAGCTGGAACTTCAACGGTATGACGGCTCCCCCATAGAAATCGGTCCGCTTCGAGATGGGGGGCATCGCCACGAACTGAATCCCGTTGTCTGCCCTGGCTGGAGTGGCCAGGATCACCGGCGCTATAGCCAACACCGCAATGCTCAATGCCAATATCGATACGTTTGCTCGATTCATCTTTGGACCTCCTAATTTCCCTGGGCAAGCGTCCATTATATGTCTTTGCGATTGGACAACTCAGGGAGCGGGTGTCTTCAACTAGCGCGCCCTGTCGTCAGATACCCCGCGCCAATTCTGAGTGCCTCAATTCCTCAAGCTGTGAATGCTGAGACACTTCAGCGTGGATATCGAGAAATAACCGCCAATGGCACTGGGCAGTCATCGGATTCTCTCATCCCTTCTTGGCGGTGATTCATGTTCTGCCTCCTCAATCCCCTTCTGCATCGGAGGGGCGCTTATCGTGGAAATCTTGACACGTGCGGCTGCGACTGCTGCCATGCCGAGCCCCAGTGCCAAAATGAACAAGAGAAAGGAGATGCAGGGCCCGGGGTCGGTCGGAAAACCGCAGTCGGTAAAGATTCTACCTGGCTCCGACCACCCTTCTTGGGCATAGTCTGAATAACCGCCACCGCCGCAGTCTGCATAGCCATAGTGGCTATGGGTTGTGTGCGAAATGAAGCCCTCCACATATATCGAAGATGAAGGGTCGGCGCTCTTGCGCCAGACTTCGAAGCTGCTACTGCCGTTCCGTCCAGAGTAATCGACATTCCCGAAGATGTAGTTGACCGGAGCTTCCGCCGCCATGATGTTGCGGCGTGATGTTCGATCGAAGATCACGTGGCCCCTACCGGTGATATTGTCCATCTGCCCGTACTGCGTATCTACGGTCCATATGGAGTAGATCGTCCCGGTCGTCTCAGTATTCATTTGAATCGACGGCCGCGGGATCCAAAGAGTCCAATCGAGCGCATACGGGGCGTCTACCTCGACGTAATATCCGTCCTCCAGAATCAGATTCTGCGAGTCAACGATGACGAAGACCGCGCTGGCACCGAGGATGATGCTTGCGACGAGAAACGCCCTCCACATTATCTTCCTGCGTTTGCTCAGATCCACGGGACCTCGAAGGGCTCTCCCCGGACATAGCGTTTTCCCCGACATGTGATGATGCATTCGCTCCCATCCCGGACCTGATGTCATTTGAAACAATGACGACTAGCTCGAAAGTATGATATACTCGGGGGATAATCTCAGGCCAGTAATGGAGGAGGCAACATGAGAACCTCCGGTTTACAACTGTGGGCAATAGTGTTAGCTTGTATGTTCTTGGGCTCTGCGGCAGCCGCGAGCGTGAGTAAGAATGTCGTGAAGAGCGAGTCGGTCGAGCCGAAGCCGATGGCGGGCACAAGCCAGAGGACCGTCCTCATAGAGATGTTCACGGGGACGTGGTGCACGTGGTGCGGGGTGATAAAGCCCGCAATCAGTAGGATGCTGGACGAGTTCGGTCCTGACAAACTCCTGATGCTCGCGTACCACAACGGCGACACGATGACAGACTCCACCTTGGACGTGTCGCGGCGGGCATTCTACCAGCAGCCGTTCGGCGGTTTCCCGACAACAGTGATAGACGGCGGTGGATACACCACTGGCCTCAACCTCTTCATCGTCGGTTCCTATGGCAGTCCAAATCCGCCGGGCATGTCCTCACAGGATTATGACGCCTTCAAAACCAAGATCCAGGGAGAGTTATTGCCCGCAAAGTATACCAACATGCAGATTACCCTCTCGGGAGACCTCACGCCTACGACAGCATCGGTCACGGCATCGGTGACGGCGACAGATCCTGTGACAGAGACAGCTCTGAAGATGCGTTTCGCGCTCTACGAGGACACCCTCTATGATTCGCTCCAAGTCAACGGCCCACCGGTCCACAAGTACGTCGTCAGGGGACTGGTCGAGACACCATTCACTATCACCCCGGGCCAGACGCTCACTTTCAGCCACGACTTCACCCCGAATCCTTCGTGGGACAAGAACCGGATGGGCGTGGTCGGGTTTGTGCAGGACGACGCGAGACGATCCTACACTTGCTTCACCACGCGCACCTGCTACAACAGCCCGGTAATCCAGTCTGCGAGGTACCATTTCGTCAACCCGAGCACATTGTACGTCAGGGATGACGACGTCACGAACATGGACACCCCATCAATGCGCGGCGAGTACATGGAGGCCGCCCTGTCCCAGGCAGCCAGACCCTTCGACGTCTGGAACACCCTCGACATGATGGATACGGGCACCAACGACATCCGCGGATCCCCGAACCTCCTGAAGATGGAGGAATACGGTACGATCATTTGGTCCGCTGGTTCCGCGACTTCGATACTCACCCCCAGCAACGTTGCGGACCTGAGCGAGTACCTCGATGGGTATGGCAGCCTGTACATCCATGGAGAGAACGTCGCCTCAGACCTCTCAGCCAACAATCCGACGTTCCTGGACGGATACCTGCATGCGGCACTTGGCCCTTCCTCCACCGCCGCGACCTTCATGAACGGAGTGGCGAGTGACCCGATAACCGGCGCATGGACCGCTACCAACCTGGCGTTCGTTGGCACATCTCCCGACAACGTGGACCCCACCGCAACCGGCGTGACCATGCTGAACTATCCCGGCCTGATCAGCGCCGGAGTCCGTGCGACGCACGATGCCAACTCAAGGGTCGTCACGTCTGGCCAGAATTACTTCCAGGGGACGGACACTCGCAGAGCAACAATGGTAGGCAATGTGCTGGACTGGCTTGACGGGGCCGGAGGGCCCAGGGTGACCCTCATCACGCCCAACGGCGGGGAGGAATACAGCCCAGGCGACAACGTCGCTATCAAGTGGTCGGCGATCGACGTGGAGATTCCAGTCAATGCAGTCGACATCTCCTTCACATCGACCCTGTCGACCCCTTCGTGGCAGCTTTTGACGTCTAGCGAGCCGAACGACGGAGTCTATTGGTGGTCTGTCCCGTCGGTCAACACGAACGACTGCGGCATACAGATAGTCGTCAGAGATGGCGACCCGATGACGCCTGATGGGATCGCGACAAGCGCCGCCCCATGCACGATAGGCTACCCCGATGTTTCCATGACGAAGATTATAAGCAACCCGATCCCACAGGCAGGCGAGGTCATCACCTACACGATCACCCTGACGAACGCCGGCCCGCTCGCAGGATATGCGACGGTCACCGACGCGCTGCCGGCGGGGGTCACCTACGTAAGCGATGACGGAGGTCTGACCGGGGTGTCCGCCTACTTCGCGGGCAACACCACGGCGGTCTGGACCGGCATAGTGCCTCCTCTCTCCAATGTGATATGGCACATCGACGCGACAGTCTTGGCGGGGCCGCCCGGAACAGTCGTCAAGAACTGGGCGTTCTTCAATTCGACAAGCAGGCTCGGCGGTTCGCCGCAGTCTGGCAACAGCAGAGCCGACTTCATGATACCCGCGCTGGAGAACTGGCAGCTCAACCTGCCCATAGGGAAGCGGTTGGTGTCGATACCGATACTCCTCTCGGACTACAGGATCGAGGTCGTCCTGGCCTCCATAGCGACAAGGTACAGCTACGTCAGACAGTATCAGAGGAGCGATTCCGCGAGCCCGTGGAAGACCTATGTGCCAGGAAGGGCGTACAACACACTGACTCACCTGAGGCCGGAGACGGGCTTCTGGATCGAGATAACGAGCCCCGCGGTCCTGAACTTGGTCGGCGCGAGGGGGGGAAGCACACCCATATTGCTGGAGGACGGATGGAATATGGTCGGCTACCCGTCTTTGGCAATAGGCTTCACAGTCGCGCAAATGAAGGCCAGCATCGCGCTGCCAAACATCGTCGTCGAGGGCTACGACCCGAACAGCCCGCCGTACAACCTCTGGGTTCTGCCCGACACCTACGTGCTGAAGGACGGAGAGGGATACTGGCTCTACGTCCCCTCGGCAGCGACTTGGCATGTCGTAGGATAGGCGCATTCCGCGGTCCGGGAACATCGTGTCAGGACAGAGCGAAAGCCATATCTCGGGCTAATGATCCGAGGACTCCCGATGAACAAGGCTCGCTTCGAGGTCAGAGTCGCGACGCGTGCCGACAAGCGCGAGATCCTGAGCCTGTGCAGGCGGGCGGTGAGGCGCGATTATGTCCCGATGTTCCTTGACGAGTTCATAAGGGACGGCAGCCTCTTCGTAGCGTTCGACCAGGGGCGGGCGGTGGGGATCGTCAATTACACGCGATGTCTGGGCGGAGACGGCTGGCTGGGGCAAGCGAGGACGGATCCGGACTACAGGCGCGGCGGGGTCGCGACAGCGATCGTTCGGGCATGTTGCCGCCATGCCGCGGTACATGGCGCGAAGTACGTCAGGCTGTGGAGTCTTAGGACGAACACGCCGGCGCAGATCACGGTCAAGTCGATCGGATTCAGGGAGGTCGCCGTGTTCAGGCGCCTGATGAAGCGGGCCGGACGGCGAACGGGAGAGTCGCATCTCATTGTCCAGAGGAGACCCGAGGGTGCGTGGAGACTCGCGAGAGGCTCGGAACTCCTGCGGGAATCATCCGGATACGCGTCGATGGGCACGGAGTTCGTCAAGGTCGGTCCAAAGGTGTTCTCTGAAGCGGTAGCCGCCAAGAAGCTAGCAAGGGTCGGCGACAACGTCTGCTACATAGACGACAACGTGTGGGGGGACAAGTGGAAGGCGCCGCTCGAGTTCACAGGGTTGGCGGGGGACGTCGGCCTGATGCTCGATGAGGCCGAGCGTTTTGCGGGAATGAAAGGAAAGAGGGAAGTCCACACCTATTTCGCCGTGGGCTCCAAATCTCTGAGGACGGCGAGGCGGAAGGGGTACAAGATCGTGGACTGGGGAAAGGAGGCGGTCTTGTTCGAGAAATCGGTCCGCCCATCGAGAGCCTGAGCTCTTGGAGAATGGAAAACGGTCGAGGACGGCGGGAGCATCCAGCTCCACACAGGCCGTCCGTCGATAGCGTGTGCTTGAGGTTGCGTCGCAGCCTGGCCACGCCAGCGGAGTATTCCCGGTCTAGGTATATCCATGCGTCGGTTTCATGAACTTGAAAGACATATCCCCGCCGGTGTGAGAGTGGACGACGTCGAGACGAGTGTTCTGCGACATCTTCTGAGCGTCAAGCGAAGCGCGATGTCGAAAGCCGATTGCGAGTTCGAATGCACTCTCACCAGCATCGCTCTCCACGCGAGATGCACCCAGCAATACGTCGGTCGGCTGATGGCAGGCAAGCTGATTCCCGCAGGTCTTGTGACGCGTAGGATTGCAGAATCGGGACTGGAGGGAGAGGGCCGGTATCACCTGAGGAAAGGGACAGCGGTCTACGTCCTGACCAGGGAAGGCGAGGGGAGAGCGAAGGCACTCCCCCCGGAGAAACTGCAGAGGAAGAAGGCAGCGAAGGACCCCACCTACGGGCGCCGGTGGAGCGATTCCTCATTGAACGCTGCGTGGCAGGCGGAACGGCAGGGGCTCTATGACAGTGCCGAACGCATCTACAAGCGCGCGCTTTCCTCCGGCGGCGGGGCTGTAAAGCGAGCTTGGATTGTGACGCGTCTCGCCGCGATAGATTACTGCAGATCAGACTTCAAGGGGGCGCTGCGCCTGCTTTCTCAAGCGGAGGAGTTGCAGAGGAGGGAGAAGGGGTCCTTGATCGCGACCGATTGCGCGATCGTCCGCGCGGTCTGCTACATCAGCTTGTTTCGGACAGCTGAGGCGGCGAGGCTGCTTCGCCCCGCGGCGAGGGAATATGCACGCCACGGAGATCTCTTGGGCGAGGGCGTGGCCAAGCATAACCTCGGGTTCAGCCTGGCTTATGACGGGAGGACGACCGAAGCGATCGAAGAATTCAGGGCGGCCCTGGGGCTGTTCGAAAGGGCGGGGGAGAGGGAATGGATCGCGATCGCTTGTCTCACCCTAGCCAGCCAGCTCAACAAGATGAGCGAGAGCAAGGAGGCAATGGCGTTTGCCGAGCGAGCCCTCGACATGGCGGCGGAGCTGAAAAACGACCTGACAAAGTCCAGGGCTTTGACCTCGAAAGGCGAGATACTCCAGGCGACCGGTGACTCGAAGGCCGCCGAGGTGTGCTTCAGGCGGGCTTTGAGTGTCGCCTTGCCGCTCAACGACCGCAGGGCGATAGTGGACAACGTGGTTTGGCTCACGCGGCTGGCGGCGCTTTCCGGTGATTTGCAGCTAGCGGGGAAGTGTCTCGACCGCCTTGCGACCCTGGCGGCCCACCCGGACTTCAAGCCGACAAAGAGGTGGATGGAGACCGGAGCGCTGAGGTAATAGGGGCATCGACCATCCTTTTACATCCTTGAAGCGATTCCCGCCATCATGATAGACCCGCGAAGGGAAGCGGCCGGGGCATTCACGACCACCGTGGCTTTCGTCACCACTAGCGGAAAGAGAGGGCCCAATGTCATGGCGGCAGAGTGGACGTTCACTGTCTCCCGCAATCCTTTCCTGATATCCGTTCATCTATCGCCCAAAGATGCAACCCATGACGCCATCGTGGAGAAGGGCGAGTTCGGGGTCAGCCTGGTCGGCGAAGACCAGGTGGCGGCGATGGGCTTCGCGGGGCACTTCACGCATCACGAGACCGACAAGCTTTCGAGCGAGCTCTTCGAGACCTATCCCGCCAAGAAGATCGATGCCCCAATGATCAAAGGCTGTCCCGTGAACCTGGAATGCAAGTTGGTTCAGAAGGTTTTGATGGGCGATCACACGGCGTTCGTCGGCGAGGTGGTCGAGATCGCGATCGACCCGGCGAAAAGGCCGATTGCGTACCGACACGGAGCATATCAACTCGGTCCCCGCATCGAGCGGGCGCATGGCATTGGAGTCGCGGTGACACCGAGGGTGTGCAAGCCCGGCTCCGACATCGCCATCGATGGAGAACTCACCTGTCTGGAGAGGGCGGGGAGAGATGTCATCGTGTCTCTGGAATCTGGTGCTGGTGTCAAGCTGGTGGCGGGGAGCTCTCGCACCGATGAGCACGGATTCTTCGAACTGAAGTTGAAGGTTCCCGTAGAGGTCAGCAAAGGCGAGTACAGGATAGCCGCCCGCCACGAGACCTCCGAGGGCTGTGCACGACTCACTGTGAACTGACCCGGAGCCGCACCCTTGCGATGCCGCGAGTATGGCGGCAACAGCTAAATATGCAGAACCCCACTCTGAGGCTGACAAAGCCGGAATAGATTCGGGGTTGTCAACATCGGTTCGGAGGATGGAGCAATGGCCGCAAGGCGATGCGCGTGTGTGCTCGCGGTTGTGATCGCGTTCATGGCTGTCCAGGGAGCGAGCGTTCTTGTCTCGCCAGCCGGACGGACCGCCATTGTCGACTCGCCACTGTCCTGGAGTGGGGCAGACGCGGGCGGGAGCCCGCAGGGGCTCGTGCCGATCCAGAACATGAGCCTCCAGGTACGGGTCCCGCCGGGCAAGTCGTTCTACCTCTACTTCGATAAAGAGACGGAGACTCTCAAGGCCATGAGGCTCCCCGACGAAACCGCAGGTCTGCCGCCTGAGGCGATCTCGGCCATAGACCGCTCTCCGAACTGGATAAAGGACAACCTGACGAGGATGTTCGCCCGCCTTTCCCAGCTGGTGATAGATCCGACCGCGACTGATGACTTCACCGCCCCCGCATTCGCGGACATGAACGGTGACGCCGCAATCGACTTGGTTCTGGGTGATTCATCAGGGAAGCTCACCTTCTACGAGAACATCGATCCCGCCATCCATTACACCGAGGGGTACGACACCTACATCAACGCAGTCTATGTGAAGGACGACACCTTCTTCCCCTCCAGTGTGCAATCGGTAGGCGGCTTCGCCCATCCCGCCATCGGGGACCTCAACGGGGACAACCTCCCCGACATCGTTCTTGGCGGCGGGGACGGCAAGGTCTATGTGTTTGAAAACGCGGGCCCGGCCGGCAACCCCGCGTGGACTGCGAAAGGGGCCGTGCCGCTCATCAACGTGGTGGCGAATTCCGCACCCGCACTCGGAGACTTAGACAGGGATGGGGATCTGGACATGATTGTCGGCAGCGCCTCGGGGATGTTGTACAAGTCCATCAACAACGGGCCGAACCCCAAGTACGTCTCGGACGGAGACCCGACCACGGTCACGAACCCGGTCTGGGCACCTGTCGTGACAATCGACCTCGGCACTCCATCCTTCTCCACTCCCGCGCTCGCGGACACGAACGGCGACGGCGTCTTGGAGATGGTCGTGGGCGAGGGCGGCGGCATGATGAGCCACTATCATGTCGTCGGGAGCTCGTGGATCAAGGACACGTCGATGCTGAGCGGCTTCACCGCCGCCGCGAGGTCGGCACCCGCACTGGTCGATATGGACGCGGACACGCTTCCTGACCTGGTGACGGGATGCACTGCCGGGCCGCTGAGGTACTACGCGAACGTGGGCACCGGAGCCGCCGCGAAGTTCATGCTGTGGCAGAACTACACGATGAACTTCGACAATGTCAACTTCAACCAGTACTACTGGGACGCGAATCACGTCTACCTGACCCAAAGGAGTGCGACGCAGAGGCTGATCGAGTACTCCAACATAATCAACACCGCTCCTCAGAAGATGGTCGACGAGATCGCCTTCTCCATCGCGAATGCGAACGCCGCATCGCTCCTGAATCCGGCGGCCTTCCCGGAGGTCTATCTCAACAACACGGACAGCCTGTACTTCAATTCGCAGTTCACTTCCTACGCGCAGATCATGGACTACGGCCTCGGGACCCCTGACCAGTGGTCCACCGTGCGCTACCTGATGAACGACAGCGGGAACATGGTCTGGTACGAGTACCCGCGGGACATCTACTACTGGTGGCTCGTGTCGCCGAAGGGCACCGACGAGATGGCGACTTTCATCAACCCGACACTGATGTACGACGGGCACCAAGGGGCACGGAACCAGAGCAACGGGGGCGTTTTCTGGCGATGGGCGGCGTTCAACCTTGCGTCGCCGAGCTGGCCCGCCGATCCGGGTGCGCGCGGGTATCCGAAGGAGGAACCCCCGCCAGTGCTCAGTACGAAGATCGTCAACGCGACGGTTCTATGGAACAACCAGACATATTCCCTCGGGCAGATTTACAACGCGACAGGCTGGTTCGTCCGGGACGCGGGCGGAAACATCACGCAGCCGTGGAACGCGACCAATCAAGCGGTGGAGATAGTCGATCATTGGGTTGCGTCGACTGTACCGCTGAACGCGGGGGCGGGCCTGGATGCCAACAGGCCCCGCCAGCCAGTCAGGATACAATGGGAGCACAACGGCAACTGCGGCGAGATATCCGACATGCTATGGGCAGGTCTCCGCTCCGCGCTCATTCCCGCCAGGGGCATTTGCGGCTACGGCGGCGACCATTGCTGGGGCGAGTTCTACGAGCGGGGATGGCACCAGATAGACGAGTACTGGGACTCGAGCGCGAGGATCATCGCGAACAACGACAACTATCACTACGGCTGGAACCGCGACTGGTCAGGACTCATGACGATGAGGGGCGACGGCTTGGCGGTCGACGCGGTGAGCAACTACCACAAGACCTGGGATGCGAGCGACGACGCGGGCTTCACGCCGGAGAACGAGGGACTGATCGACAGGGCGAACGTCACGGTAGTCGTCGTCGACGCCTTCGGCAACCCGTTGGACGGCGTGAAGGTGGGCCTGGGAGACTATCGGTACCTTGCCCCCAGCTGGCAGTCATTCGGAACGCAGTGGACGTTCACCGATGCCGAGGGCAAGGCTTACCTCACGACGAGCGAGGCGCGCCAGAACAACAACCCGTCGAATCCAAGCGCGAGCGACACCTTCGATGACGGAATCGCAATCTTTGTGATCAGCAAGATGGGGACTGTGTCCCTCGGCGACAACTACGCCGAAAGGGCGATGCCGTCCCATGGAGACGTTTACAACCCGCGGAACGCCCCGATGAACTATTACAACTTCAGCCTCGGGGGCAGACTGCCGAGACCGATGTTGCCGATGAGCGAGGTGCCCCCGCCTCTGGGAGGGATCTACACGCTCAATGTGAGCTTCAGCGTCGAGCGGGCGGCGCAGCATCCCGCAGTCGGTGCGCGGTGGAATGAAGGCCTCGCCTACCATGAACTCGAACTGAGCACGGGCATGCGCGTGACTTCCTTCTTTGCGGGAGAGACCGAATTCAAGAAGTTCATGCAGTGGCGGCAGTTCGAAGCATCGGATGCGGGTCACAACGTCACAGGGGCAGACCTGTCGCTCGGGATACCTCCGGGCCAGGATTGGTACTATGTGATCTCGAACCCCGGGACACTGGAGACGACGCAGGTCGTGAGAGTCTCGGCGACGCTGCTGAAGCCGCCGCCAGAGCAAAGGACATTCACTGTGACCCCGGCCATGGTCGGCAAGCACCTGATGTCGATTCCGCTCAGGCCGGTGAATACAGACATAGGGTCGGTCCTCGGCGGGATTCTCGGAAGTGTGGGCTATGTGCGGTGGTTCGACTCTTCCGACGCGGTGAGTCCCTGGAAGTCCTACGCGCCCGGGAGGGCACAGAACGGCCTCCTGCAGCTCGACGAGACCATGGGGTTCTGGATAGAGTTCACCGACCCCTGCACTTGGACCATCACGGGCTTCCCCGCCAACAGCACTTCGATCATGCTGCGCTCCGGATGGAACCTGGTGGGCTATCCGTCATCCTCGGCCACGTACACGGTCGGCGACTTGAGGGCTGATGTGGGCCTGGCGGGAGTGAAGGTCGAGTCGTTTGACGATAAATCCCCGCCATACGACCTGTGGGTTTTGCCCGACACGTATGCGCTCAAGACGAACGAGGGCTACTGGATATACGTCCCGCAGGATTGCATCTGGCTCGTCTCGTAGTGACCCAGAGGAATTCGTTCAGCCGAAAACCTTATCGTCACTCCCGCCTTGAACTGCCCAGGTCGAAATCTTGGAGACAAGGAAGTTCACCGAGAACGTTGAGATGTACCTCAAGACGATCTACCTCCTCGAGGTGGAGACGAAGGCCCCCGCGAGGACCGGCGCGATATCGAAGCAGCTAAGTATCTCTCCCGCCAGCGTCACGGAGATGCTCGACCGCATGCAGGAAGTCGGCCTCGTGAGGCACCGCAAGTACAGGGGGGTCGTGACGACAGCGAAGGGCAGGAACATCGCGCGACGCATCCTCCAGAAGCACTGCCTGATTGAAAGGTTCTTGATCGAGGCTCTCGGGGTCAAGGACACCGCAGTGGTCCATGAGCAGGCCGATGCGATGGAGCACATCCTCCACGACGACATCGCGATGAGGCTGCACAGGATCGTGAAGGTCCCGAAGGAATGCCCCGACTGCTACGACCTCGAGTCGGAACTCTGCGGGAAGCTGGCAGCTCGAGGGAAGCGCGGAGCGCGCTAGACGCGCCTGTTCATGCTCCCCTGGCGGTAGCCTTGAGTGTCCACGGTGACTGAGAGGAAGCCGAGCCCCTTGAGCTTGTTCTCGACCTCATCGAAGGTCGAAATCTCGGTCAACCTTGGTACGTCTTCCTTCGAGACCTCGATGCGCGCCGCGCCCCTGATGTTCCGCACCCGGACCAGCCGGTAGCCCATGTCGTGCAGCAGGTCCTCGCCCGCCTCGATCATCCGGAGCTTTTCTTCGGTGATGCGCTCTCCCGTCATGATCCGCGAAGAGAGGCACGGGGAACTCGGCTTGTCGTGCCACGAGAGGCCGAGGCCCCCAGTCATCGCCCTGACCATCTCTTTCGTCAATCCGAACTCAATCAATGGGTGCCAGAAGCCGCTCTCGTCAGACGCCTTCATGCCCGGCCTGTAGTCGCCCAGATCGGAGGCGTTCGCGCCGTCAGCGATCGTGTTGAATCCATCCGATGCCGCGATTGCCCTCAGCTCCCGCCCAAGCTCGGTCCTGCAGAAGTAGCAGCGCAGCCCTGAGTTCTCGAGGTAGTCCTCTCTTTCCATCTCGTGGAGACGGAGAACCTTCAAGCGGGCGCCTATCTCGCCCGCCATCTTCCTCGCCGCCTCGAGTTCCCGCCGCGGGAGTGACGGAGAGTCAGCGATCACCGCGAGGCATTCATCTCCGATCGCGTCGTGAGCGAGTCTCAGCACGAGGCCGCTGTCGACGCCGCCGGAGAATGCGACAAGGATGCGTCCCCGTTCACGCATTGCCGTGACGATGAGGTCGCGCTTTTCGTCGATGTTGTCGTCCGACATCGCGTGTTGAAGATTGCTCGTCCCGAAGATAAACCTGCGGAAGGAAGGCCGTCGGTTTCATAAGGGGGAGGCGTTTCCGCCCAACCGTGTCCGAGGAAGGCGGCGGCTGGAAGACGAGGTTCACGCACCTCGAGTGCTTTAGCTGCGGCAAAAACTACCGGCCCCGCCCGATCAACGTCTGCACGTGCGGGAAACCCCTCCTCGCCCGCTACGACCTGAGGAACCTGGAGCGGGATGAGCTGCTCGGCAGACGCGACCTGTGGCGGTACGCGCCGCTTCTCCCGGTCGCGAAGGGGGAGAACATGGTGACGCTCGGAGAGGGCGGGACCCCCCTGACCCGGGCAGAGAAACTGCCAGGGATCCTCGGAGTCAAAGAGGTCTTCGTGAAGGACGAGGGCGTCAACCCGACAGGGACATTCAAGGCGAGAGGGATGGCTGTCGCTGTCTCGAAGGCGAAGGAATTGGGACTCACCAAGCTGGCGGTCGCCACGACAGGCAGCGCCGGCTCTGGGCTGTCGGCGTATGCGAGGGAGGCTGGACTCACCGCATTCATCGCCTTCGCGAAAGGCACGTCACCGGTTCACATCAGGACTTCGAAGTCGTACGGAGCAGAGATCAAGATATGCAAGGGCTTCATGCCGGATGCCATCGCGGCGGTACAGAAGCTCTGCGACGATGAAGGCTACTTCAACATCGCGACGATGCGCGAGCCCTATCGCGTCGAAGGAAAGAAGACGATCACGATGGAGATAGCGGAGGAGCTCGGGGACCTGCCCAATGCGATCGTTTTCCCGGTCGGCGGCGGGACTGGGATTGTGGCGGGATGGAAGGCGTGGCTCGAGATGAAGGAACTTGGCTGGGTCGAGAACGATCCAAGGCTGTACTTCGTCCAGGCGCAGGGCTGCGCGCCAGTCTACGCCGCGTGGCGGGACGGGAAAGACAAGTGCGAGATGTGGCCCGATGTGCGCACCAAGGCCCATGGTCTGGCCATCCCCAAACCATTCGCCGACGAGCTGATCCTGAGGTCCGTCAAGGAGACCAAGGGCGGCGGCGTCGCGGTGAGCGACGAAGAGATGATTGTCTCGATGAAAGAATTCGCGGAGCAAGAGGGCATCTCAGCCTGCATCGAAGGTGCCGCGACGCTTGCGGGAGCGAAGGAACTTGTGAAGCAGGGTCTGATACGGTCCGACGACCGCGTCGTTCTGGTCAACACCGGAATCGGACGCACTAGGATCCCGCGGCCCGCTTCATCGCCGTGAGCATCTCCGTGTGCTTCTTGCAGAACCTGTCTCCGTGCAATTGCGCTTCTATCAGCTCCGATTGCCAGTGTGCGTCGAACAGCCTGCACTTGCGATTCCCGCAGAACGGCTCCCCGGCAATCGAATGGACCATGCATTGCAGTGCATAACCCTTGAGCACTTCCGTCATCCTCGGGTCATCGTAGTCGATGAACTGACCTGAGAATCGCTCCTTGAGCAGTTCGAAGGGCACGGCATCTCCCGCCTGCATGAATCGTTGCTTCATGACGTAGTATTCCCTGGGCTTGGCGGGGGCTTCGACGGCGCCCGAGGTCGAGATGATCGATGGATACCCGCACAGGTTCACATGCGCGTGGTACCTTCCGTCCCTTTCGAACGTCCCGATCATCCTGCTGGTGAAGACGATGTGCTGCACCCTTGAGGTTCTCATCTTTCGAGGCAGCAGCTCCCGGAGAAGTTTCTCGAGTCGCAGGCCGTCGTAGAGCACACCGGGCACCTTCTTGGCCGGGCCCTCGAGGAAGCGCAGTTCGAATGCGATCTCTCCATACGCCGCCTCCTCTATTTCGAATGGCTTGTCCACGTTCCTCACTCTGGCTTCAGCGATTCTCTCAGCGATGCGTCGCAGGTCTCCTCGGCCATATTCTTTGAGGAAATCCTGCTTCGTCTCAGTCGGGATGCCGAGGGTTTCTTGCAGATATGCGGCGATCTCGCCGACATCAAGGCGCGGCGTGCTCTCATCCCTGTAGAGCACCAGCCTGCCGGGGATGTTCCACAAGTGAGACACTGTCAATTCGACTCCATTGCGGCAATCGCCGAATGCGTAGATAAGCGCTGGCTCCGCTTACGGGTGCGGTGACTGGACGGGGTGCCGAGCATCACTCGCTACTTGCCGATTTCCTTGAGCGCCGCCTCTGCGGCCCTCTTCCCGCTCAGGAGCATCGCGCCGAATGTCGGGCCCATGCGCGGCAGTCCGTAGGTGGCTGAGACCGCCATCCCCGCCACGATGACGCCGGGGTAGGCGACGCCGGTATGCTCGACGACCGCGTCCTCCGACTTCTCGACCCACATGCCGCCCTCGCCGATTATCTTCGCGAGTCCGCGCTTCTTCAGGGACTGCATGACCTCTGCCTGGTGTCCGGTCGCGTCGATCACGACCTTGCACTCGAGGGCTATCGGGTCCACGCAGGTGATCTCGCGAGGCAGGGTGTGGACGGGCGTCCAGTTGATGACGACGCCGCCGACCCTGTTCTTCTCGCGGATGACGACGTCCTCGAATGAGGTCATGTTCTGTATCTTCGCGCCGGCGTCACAGGCAGCAGCGATCAGCTTGCTGCAGGCGTGGGGACCCGGAGTAACGAAGAGGTTCTTCGAGAACTCTTTGTAGGGGCAGCCGATCTCGTCGAGGACCTTCTGGGCGGGCGCCCTGACCGTGATGGTGTTCATCAGGAAGCCGCCGATCCAAAAGCCGCCACCGAGGTAGTTGTTCCTCTCCATGACGACGACCTTGACTTTCTTCCTCGCGAGGTCGCGCGCGGCCATGAGCCCGCTCGGCCCGCCGCCGATTATGATGACCTCGGTCTCAGCGTACTCCTCAAAGTCACGTGTGAATCCGGCCAGGATTGCCCTGGTTACGTCCGCCTCGCCGGCCTTCTGGAATATGGGCATTATCGCACCTTTGCTGTCCTAAGTGGAGTTGATATTTGACTCTTGGCATTTGGACTGTCAATCGATGGGCGGTGTTGCAGAAACCGTCATCAGCCCGCAGAGTGGAACCGGGAGGGTTGCCTACGTCAGAATCAATATATAGAAACTGGAAGATGTTGCCGCCATGGCCGAAGGACAAGTTCTGCCTCCGCAAGCGATCAGGTCGGGGGCGAAGGGTTCGACTGTGGCGGTGTTGGTGGTCGTATTCTTGGTGATCGGTTTCGTCGCCGGTGGGTACATCGGTGCCCCCTTATTCGGGTGGGAGAAACCCGGGACAACGCAGGAGAAGACAACCGTGGTCGTGGGCACGAATACCCCGTTCCCTCCGATGGAGTTCCGTGATCCGACGAGCGGGGCGCTGGTGGGTCTTGACATTGACTTGATGAATGAGATCGGCACGCGCAGCAATTGGACGGTAATCTGGCGGGATTTCCAGGACTGGGACGCGCTTCTCGCTGCCATCAAGTTCAGAGGAGTGGACATCGGTGCATCCTCGATTACGATGTCAGGAACTGTCGGCGCTGATAGGAACGCCTCGTTCGACTTCTCCAACCCATATTATGAATCTGATCAAGCGATACTTGTGAAAGTAGGGTCGGCCGCCGTCGACTGTGCCGTCACTGAATGCACGGTGGACGAGCTTGCAAACCACACGGTCGCGGTGCAGACTCTGACGACGAGCTACTGGTGGATCCTGGGCAACCTCGTAGACACGGGAAAGACTCCCGCAAGCATGGTTTCGGACTTCGGGGACCTCAACTCTGTCATTCAAGAACTCGTCAACGGCAATGTCGAATGGGTCCTGGTCGACAAGCCCATCGCCGAGAACCTTGTCGCGGGGAATGCCCAGCTGAGGATCGAGGGCACCATCGAGACCAACGAGCTGTACGGATTTGCGACTGCGGACGGAGACCCGAACCATTTGATCCCCAAGATCAACATAGCGCTGGCCGCGATGAAGGCCGATGGCAAGTACGCGGAAATCATGCAAAAGTGGCTGGGCTGAAATCACGTCAACTCCACAGGGAAGAGACGCAGGCCGGTACCGCCGGATGCGGATGGGCATGGATGCCCGACGGAATCGCGCAGCTTCCGGAAGGAAGGCGAGGATTCCCCGCTGGATTTCGGCCCATCCGCGATCGTCGCGGGCAATCTTCGCCATCTCAACCATCTTGATCCTTTTTGGCATCCTCGGTGTCGCTCGAGTGACGGGCAGCATCGACCCGCGATTGTGGAATTTACTTGAGCTGCCTCTGGTGGAGGGCACCAAGAATACGATGATATTCTCAATCACCATCATACCGCTCGGCCTCTTGATGGGATTCGCGGTCGGGTGGGCGCGGTTCTCCCGTCATCCCTATCTCTCATGGCCTGCGACGGTGTATGTGGACTTCGTTCGCGGTGTCCCTCCGCTGATAATGGTCATGTTTGCATTCTTCTGGCTGCCGACGCTGTTCAAAGGTGAGACGTTCCAACTGGGCTTGGCCTTCGCTGTATTCGCGCTTGCGGTGCACACCAGCGCCTATCAGGCAGAGATATTCAGGGCCGGATTCCAATCCATATCGCGAGGTCAGATCGAGGCTGGAGAGGCGATGGGACTGACCTATCTGCAGATCATGAGAAACATCATACTCCCCCAGACATTCCGCGTGACATTGCCGGCGCTCGGCAACGAATTCGCTCTGATCATCAAGGACTCGTCGCTGCTCGCGGCTGTCGGGGCCGCTGAACTGGTGTATTGGGGCCGGAATTCCGCGCAGTTCGCGCTCACCAACTATGGAATCATCGAGTGGGTGATGATCACGTGGGTCATCATCGCGCTCGTGTACTTCGTGATAACATATCTTGTGACGCAGACAGTCGCGGCGGTCGAACACTCGTTCCGCGTACCCGGTCTCGGGAGCGTGGCTTTCTGATCCGCGTCGAGGGGGTTCACAAGTGGTTCGGCAATCTGCACGTCCTGAAAGGTGTCAGTCTTTCCGTGGCCAAGGGAGATGTACTGGTCGTGGCGGGCCCTAGCGGGTCCGGCAAGAGCACCCTTCTGCGGTGCATCAATCTTCTCATCAGCCCCGACTCCGGGGACATATATCTCGACGGTGTGAAGGTCAACGCTCCGAACATCCGCCCAGAATGGGTGCGTCAGCAAGTCGGGATGGTGTTCCAGCAGTTCAACCTCTTTGCCCATCTGACCGCGCTGAACAATGTCACACTTGGCCTGCGCCGGGCCCTGAAGATGTCCCGACCGGAAGCGGAGAAAAAGGGAAGGGAACTGCTGACGCGGGTGGGGCTGGGCCACAAGGCTGACGCATACCCTGCAGAGCTGTCTGGTGGCCAGCAACAGCGCGTGGCAATCGCGCGCGCGGTCGCCATGGATCCGAAAGTCGTCCTGTTCGACGAGCCCACCAGCGCCTTGGATCCAGAATTCATCAAGGAGGTGCTTGACACAATCACGCAGCTAGCTCGCGACGGCATGACGATGATAGTCGTCAGCCACGAGATGTCTTTCGCGAGGAACGTCGCCAGCCGAGTCGTCTTCATGGACGATGGTGTGGTCCTGGAAGAGGGGACGCCGGAGCAGGTCCTCGTCCATCCCACCCATGAACGGACGAAAACCTTCGTGGACAAGATACTGGAGTGAGCCATGGGAACCGAGGCCCGACCCCGACAGAGTCGTTTCTACCAGATATGGGAGAAGGTGGCAGCCGTGGCGATAATCATCCTTGCCGCTGGCGGGTTCCTATTCCTCCTGAACTACACGAGCCCGATAAAGTGGGACTACATCATCGAGAAGTTCCCCAGCTTCTTGTCGCCAGCCGCTCTCACCCTAATGATCACGGTAGGTTCATACGGCGTCGGCATGGCGATCGGTTTCTCCCTGGGCATGCTGCGCACGGCGAAGTTCCGGCCCGTCCGCATTCTGGCCACCGGCTGGGTCGAGGCGATACGCGGGACGCCTTTGTTTGTGCAGATACTCCTCCTATTCGCCTTGTTCAGCTACTACAATCCGGGCGACCTCGCGCTCCCCACGCGTCTATTGGTCACAGGCTTCCTCGCGATGATGATCAACACGGGTGCATACCAGGCAGAGATTTTCCGTGCGGGTCTGCAATCCGTCGCCGCAGGACAGGTCGAGGCTGCACGGGCGGTCGGCCTGGGATACTGGGGAACAATGCGCAGTGTCGTGTTCCCACAGGCGTTCCGGGTTGTGATTCCGCCTCTGACCAACGAATTCATCCTGATGCTCAAGGCCTCGGCTCTTCTGTCCATGATCAACGTCAAGGAGCTGACCTACTTTGCCAAGATCGAAACGTTCACCGGCAACCTGGTGGAAGTCTACATGATTGTCACGGTCCTTTACCTCATAATGACAGTCCCCCTCGCCAAAATCATCGCGCATCTGGAGCGGCGGTACAGGATTCCGGGGCTGGGGATGCAGCAGGAGACACGCGCCCGCCAGACGAGGAGTTCTCAGTCAGTCACTGTCCGAATCGCCGGCCTTGACCTATCGCAAGTTCGGCGCGGCTTGCCTGGCCGGGAACGCACATTCATCTGAGGGAATTCGGCTGTCACGCCAAGGAGGGAAGAGTTAATACTCATCCTCGCTTTCGCTCCGCGGGGCTAGGATCATGGAGTTCGAATACAACGAGACCCATCAGATGATCAAGAAGTCTGTCAGGGAGTTTGCCGAGAAGGAACTTGCGCCTGAGAGCGCGCACTACGACGAGGTCCAGGAGACGCCTGTGCACTGGATGAAGAAGATGGCGGAGATGGGCCTCACGGGCATGGCAATCCCGACGGAGCTTGGCGGGGCGGGCCTCGACTACATCTCCTACTCGATCGCGATCGAGGAGATATCGCGCATAGACGCCTCGGCGGGCGTCATGCTAGGAGTGAACAACGGCCTGGCCTGCGAGCCGCTCTACAAATGGGGGACCGAGGAGCAGAAGAAGAGGTACCTGACAAAGGTGGCGAGCGGGGAGTGGGTCGGGGCGTACGCATTGACCGAGCCGGGCGCGGGCTCCGATGCCGCCGCCCTCACATCGACCGCCGAGCTCAAGGGCGGGGAATGGCACCTCAACGGCTCCAAGATCTTCGTGACGAACGGCTACATGGCGAAGCTCCTCATCACCTACGCGCGGACTGATCCGGGCACGGGGCCGAAGGGGATTTCCGCTTTCATCGTCCCAGATTCATCTCCAGGGTACCAGCGCGTCAAGAAGGAGAACAAGCTGGGCATCAGGGCCTCAGACACCGAGCTCATCGCCTTCGATGACTGCAGAATCCCTGAGGACCACCTGCTCGGCACGAGGGGCGAGGGTTTCAAGATCGCGATGGCGACGCTGGATGTTGGCAGAATCGGAATCGCATCGCAAGCACTCGGCATCGCTCAGGCCGCCATGGAAGCCGCCATCAAGTACTCCAAGGAAAGGAAGGCCTTTGGCGGGCCGATAAGCAACCTGCAGGCCATCCAATTCAAGCTGGCCGACATGGCCACCCAGATAGATGCAGCCAGGCTGCTCACTCATCGGGCCTGTTGGATGAAGGACCAGGGGATCAAGCACACGACGGAGTCGAGCATGGCGAAGCTGTTCGCCTCGGAGGCGTGCAAGCGCATAGTCGACCAGGCGCTGCAGATACACGGCGGGTACGGGTTCGTCAAGGACTATCCCGTCGAGAGGTACTTCAGGGACCAGAAGATCACGGAGCTCTACGAGGGGACGAGCGAGATACAGAGGCTTGTTATTGCAAGGAGCCTATTGCGGGGAAGCTAGGCGATTGCGCGCGCTACTCGGCCCTCCTGTACCACTGGAGAGACCGTGTAACCAAGTACACCCCGAAGATAAGACCGATTATCAGCAATACTGCGATTGGGACACGGCTCCTCTCGAAGCTGGGTGATAGCGGCGTTTGAATCCAAAGGACCAGCCATAGGAAGAACCCGACAGTTGCCGACAAACCTCCGATGAGAAACACCGCCGCCCATGCTCTCCACCTATCCAGTGCGGAAGCAGTCGCATCGGGCGTATCCTCCTTTCCCCTCACTCGAGGTAATCCTCCGTAAGATTGTCGAGACCATCATAGTTCTTGAATATTAATGGTTTCACCTCCAGGGAATCCCGAATGCGGACATCCTCACATTCGCAATGCATTCTGCGATTCGACGAGATACAAAGGCTGATCACTGCGACGAGCCTGCTGAGGGAAGCGTTTCAAGATTCCTCCGATGGAAGGGCACCGAGAGACAGCGGATCGCGTGGATGTGCCAGGGACCTTCTAGGGAGTGGGGCGTGCGCACGGAGTCCTTCGCGGTCTGGACGGACTCCTTCGCGGTCGAGAAGGAACCTTTCGCGGTCGAGAAGGAGCCTGGGAAGGCAGAATCGGCTTTCGCGGTCGAGAAAGACGTCTTCTCGAAGGTTCCCTGGTCATGGTTCAACGCGCACGGTGCCTTTCTCTGTCCGGAAGAAATGTTTCGCGGTTGAGAAGGATCTCTTCGCGGTGCGGAAGGAATCTTTCTCTGTAGAAACATTTCTTCCCGGTTGAGCGCGGACTCAGCCCGACAGAGATGAAATCCATGCGCATCGAGAGATTATTCTTCTCGGTTGAGAAACTGTCCTTCGCGGTCGAGACGACGCCCGCCGCGACATCGGCGGTGTCCGCGACATTCCGGCAGGATTCGGTTCGGGCTCATCTCCTGTGTGCTCGCGTCGCGACATGATCGGTGCGCGACGACCTCGCACCCAGACATCTCTGGCGGTTGTGCAGGCTTGCCGCATCGATTTCCCGGCCGCCCTGGACGAAGTCGATTCGGGTCGCGAACCACGACATCCAAGTGTGAATCGATTAGAGACGGGTCTGCACTGGAAGAAATGACACCAATCTCTCAACCGATACCTCGGGTCCTGAGGTCAATGCAGGCGCTGGCCGTTCCCCGCCAACGACATCTCATGATCCAAAAACCGCCATGCCCTCGACGCCGAGTCCATGATGCACTCTCGCAGCCGCCGCATTCACCGCCCTCCCCTGCCAAAGGTCACGCCATCCTCTTGTTATACCTACTTAGGTATAACAATGGAACTGGGATGCGGGCTCGCGACGAAGATGGTGCACGGCAGGCGATATCTTTACTTTTGGCGCGACTGAGACTCCGTTCAGGATTCAATCCATGAACGTTGACGTTCCCATGAACCGCCTCCACCCTGACGGTGTAGACGAGGGGTAGTCCCCCCAGAAGTCTATGTCTGTCTCGGCGGTGAACCTCTGCGTGCCCGCCCCGCCGAACGAACCATCAGGAAACCGACGGGAAATGCGTGAATGATCACCCCCCAGGAGTAGCCGTGCTGGCCACCCGCAATCCCCATTGAAGTGTAAGAATATGGAGACTAGGGGCACGAAGACTAGGGTGACGAGTAGGTGACTGCGAGCGCGAAGCCAAGCTCATAGGTAGCTTCGTTTGGCTGCGGTATTTCTATCCAGGAATACGGCGGCAGACAGGAGATGATTCTAGGCCCTCGCTGATTCCCTAGTCCGTGACACCGAACAGGAGCCACCCTCGTTTCTGGACCTCCTCGATGAATTCCCGGATCCCATCAAGTCCCGCCAACGCCTCTTCGACAGACAGACCCTGAAGATTGTATGATGGATTGACTTTCCGGACTTCAGCCGCAAACTCACGCAGCAGAGTTGCCGCTCGGCCTGAATCGCGTTGATGGGTGATTCGCTCTGCGAGCAATGCGGTTTCCCTCTTGAGTGAATCCTGGCCTTCCCGGTTCAATTCAAACTCTCCTTCATCTTTGTATTGATAGCGGATTATTGGAGTGAGGAGTGGATAGCTCGTTTCCTGCCCCTTGATGAACGCCCAGATCGACACGTTCTCGGCTGGGGCTATCTGGTGGCCGATGCCGGCCGGTCCTGTCTCGAACTCCTTTCGGCTTGGCGCTCCCACTAGGTTAGACATCAGCCCAACCAACTCGGAATACCCGGGAACTGGGTAATAACCCTTCCGAAGATTGGGTCCACGACTACACTGCCGAATGTCTGGGGGCCCCACGGCCCGATACCGGTCATACCCTTGGGAAATCCATATCCGACAACTCGATTCATGTCGCCGGTACGACAGGCTGAACGGCAGGAGCGAGAAGGTGGATAGGTACGTCGGTCCGGTCGGATCGACGGGGACGGGCGAGAAGGCGGTCAGAATGCTGCTGGAGCAAGCGATGAACGCGAAGGCGGAGGTTGACCTGCGCGTGGCGAGGTATAGGAGGGCATTGGAACGGATGAGGAGATTCTGAGCCGGAGGGACCGCCGCCACAGGATCCGCAGCGTCTTCGGTATACCTACTTAGGGATAACAACAGGACGGGTGGCCGTCGAGACGCCGCGGTGGTCTCCGCGTCCTTGATCAGTATCCCTACTTGGGGATAACAAGAGGACGAGGGGCTGCATCGCAGCTTTCCGGCCGCCATGGCGCCATGGTCTGCTTCATCTCTTCCCGGAGTGATGGCGGCAGCAACTGCTAAATCCCCGCGAGCCGTTCACATTGGCGGTGAATTGAAGGGGGCGATAGCGTAGTCGGGTCGGGTGGAGTTGGAGGGAGAAAAAAAGAAGGCACCGGAGCACTCCGGTTTTGGAAGATATGGGCGAAAAGCGGCTGGAGGGGAGTTCGGTGATCATCAAGAATCGCGCGATATGGGCGATTACCACGATGCAGCTTGCTCTGATTCTCTCCTTTCCAGCGGTCATCTGGTTCGGCCTCGTGATACTGGAGTTTCCAGTTTCCGTCGTTGGATTCACGATCACGTGGATAGGCCTGCTCGTTGTCTTGCAGTATTTTCCCAGTATTATCTTGGCGATTGAGTTTCAGGATGACAGATTGACCGCAATGTATAGACGCGGCGTGAAGAGTCTGCTGTGCCAAGACATCGTGCGGGTGGTCTGGAGAAAAGGGTTTGCGAGTGGGGGCCTAGGTGTGACATTGAAGAATGGCGATCTCGTCAGGATGGGGGCTNNATCTCGAAAGTAAGCTTGTAGACATGATTCTCGCCGCAATAGAGAAATATGGGCCGAACCTGAAACCGATTACAACCAGGCCCTTTCCAATGGGTGGGTCTATGGGCATCATCGCAGACGAAAACCACCGAGACGAGAGAGTGGCAATCACCTGGTCAGAATCCTTTGGATATGACTATTTCTACTGGGGACGCAGTCCGAAGAGTAGGGTTGACTCTGGAAGCGACTCGACTCACGCCGGAACGGAGTCAGAGAGGCCACACGGGAATGCTGCTTCGAAGGGCGGGAAAGTACATTGATTCACACCCTAGCGACTCCTCAATGAGGATAAGAGGGACTTTGCGCTCGGCTATCTGCATTGAGAAAGCCACCAGAGATATCCTTCCATTCGACTTCACTTCGCGCGGGCTCTCAATCCCGTCTCAGTTCTTCTTCGACCGCACGCGTGACCATCATGTGAAAAGGTTTAGTTCCGCGCTGCATATCGCCCGCCAGCGGTGAACCAGAAATGACCGGCACCGAGATCCTCTATTTCCCGAGCGCGGATGCATGCTATCTCAGAAAATTCGATGCCAACATCGTGGAATCGGGACCTGACCACGTCATCCTCGACAAGACTCTTTTCTACGCTGAGGCAGGAGGCCAGCCGACGGACACCGGCATGCTCCGCTGGGATGGCGGGGAGGCGAGGGTCTGGAAGGTGACCAAGGAGAAAGGCGTCATCAAGCACTACGTCGACAAGCTCCCGCCATCGGGGCAGGTGCACGGCGTCATCGACTGGGACAGGAGGTACGCGCACATGCACATGCACACCTCCCAGCACGTCATCTCCGGCCTCGTGTTCAAGATCTACGGCGCGAGGACGGTCGGCAACCAGATTCATTCCGACCATTCGCGTGTCGATTTCCAGCCGGCGGCCTTCACCCCGGAGGACTTGAAGAGGATAGAGGACGAGTGCAATGCGGTGTTCGCCGCCGCAAAGCCCGTGACGATATTCGAGGAGGACCGAATAGCGGTCGAGAACCGCGTCGACGACAGGGCGCTCATGGACCTCATCCCCAAGAGCATCAAGCGACTCAGGATTGTCAAGATACAGGATGTGGACTACTGCCCCTGCGGCGGGACTCACCTTCGCAACACGTCCGAGGTCGGCCGGATGCACATCACCGAGAGCAGGAGCAAGGGCAAGGAGACGGACAGGATAGTCTACGAGCTTCTGTAGTGACGGCTCACTCGATCGGCACCGCGATCTTTTCCTTCCTGTCCTTGGCATTCCTGGATACCGGGTCGTCCGCCGTAACGATAATTACTGCGGCGACAAGCATCATGGCCATCGAGAAGAAATACGCGAGGTCGTAAGATTGGCCGAAAGTTCCGAAGCCGACGATGGCCGTCAGGATCGTCGGGCCGAGGAGGAACCCCAGGTCGCCCATCGTCCTGTAGAGTCCCATGGCGGTCCCCATGGTCTCCTTACTGGCGAAGTCCGTCGACCATGCGGCCGCCGGCCCCTGGAGGCCGATTGCCAGACCCCATAGCGCGTAGACCAGGACAGCCCCGAGGAAATCGGAGGGCCACAGGAACAGCGGCGCCACGAGCGCAGTTAGGACGAAGCTCAGGGTGAAGGGCAGCTTCCTACCGCGGCGATCCGCCCAGATCCCGGAAGGAAGCATTGTCGCGAGCGAGCTGAAGGCGGCGACGGAGATGAGCAGGCCGATGGTCGCCTCGTCCCATCCGAACTTCGCGAAGAAGAAGAGGGGGCAGATCGTCGTGAGTATGCCCGCCCTCACGAAAAACGCGCTCAGCGTCCCGAAGTTGACCTTCATGAAGGAGCGGTTGTGTACCAATCCCTTCACGGCAACCCAATCGATGCCGCCTGCCGCAGCCTCGGCCTTGCTTTCGGGAAGTTTCGCGAAGACGAGCAGGAACATCCCGATCAATGCGGCAGTGCCGTAGAACGCGAACGGTGCTCTGAGCCCCCACACGGTGGCCACGGCGCCGCCGACGGTCGGTCCGAGGACCTGACCCATCAGGAGGAATGAGACGTAGTATCCCATGTAGCGACCCCTCTTCTCCGGAGGGGCGGCCCGCCCCAGTGCCGCCAGGGAGGATGTCACGTAGAACGCCGACCCGACCCCCTCGATGATGCGCACGGCCAGCAGCATCCAATAGTTGAACGCGATGACGGCGAGGAATGATGTCGTCGTGATCAACAGAAGCCCGATTTGCATCATGCGCCAGTTGCCGAAGTGGTCGCCTGCCGCCCCCGCGGGCAGGTTGACAACGACGCGCGCCCCGGCCAGCGCCCCGACCAGCAGCCCTACCATGAAAGTGCTCGCGCCGAGTTCCTGCGCGTAGAAAGGCAGCACCGGGGAGATGATCGAGAGCCCCAGCATGACGAGGAAGACCACCGCAGAAAGCACGGCGATGGCCCTTATCCTAGGTTCCAACAAATGCACGGAAGGAGGTGTTCTGTTTAAGGATTTCCAGTTGGCGCACTGAATCTCTTGAGGACAGCCGCGAGCATCCTGCCGATGTCTGAATCCTGATCACGAATCATGGGCCACCGGCACGTCAGTTGTAGAAGGCAAGAGTCGAATCGGATGCGACCTGTACCCAGAATCCTTGGCCGGGGAACAGAATATCAGTGGACGACGCCCTGCGGAGGTAATATCCGGGCTGCGAAGCATCGAGGACCTCAGCGGCCACCCACGGCACTCCCGCCAGCATGTCCCCCACTGTGCGGTTGATCATCGAACATGAGGCGACGAGGTTCCATCCCGCCTTCAGGCTGATGACGGCCGAATCCGGAACCAATCCCACAAAGGGCACGCCAAATATCGCTGTCGTATTCAGCCAGAAGCCCATGCCTAGCGGCAGGTGCGTGAGGCTCTGGTAGCTTCTGCCAGGAGCATATGAGGTCCAGGGTGAAACGGGCCGCGAAGGATCATACGCTCGGATGTAATCGAACATGACCCAATCTATTACCTCGAGGACATCGTCATTAGGGACGATGAACGGATTGCCGAGGAGCGCGTTGCCGACGATGCCCGCACCGTATTCTACGACCCTCCCCGCCTGGTTCGACATTCCTGATGTGAGCCATTCCGAGTCCACCGCAACGACGTAGAAGAAATAGGAGGATGTGTCGCCCACCAAGATGGGGACTGAGAATCCATCAGCGCCCGCAGGCACGCTCCCCCACAGTGAATAGCCCGCCCCGGTAGAATCGTAAGCCTTGCCCAGATAAATGTCGTAGCGGACTACATCTCCGATATAACTATCCTGGAGAGATAGATTCCAGAAGACATTGAGATAAATCCCAGTCACGGTGTCCACTGCGGTCAAGGCTGGCGGGTCTGGCGGTTGCCCATGCCACGCGGGGATTATCTCCCCGATATCGAGCGCCCTGTACGACGTGACCCAGGATTCGTCTTTATTGTCCGGGTCGCCGAAGTTGGTCGGTATGCCTCCGTCCCTGTCGCCATCCTGCAGGATCAACCACGCGACCATCCCCAGCGACTGATTGAGGTGGCTAGTGTTGCCGGTCGCCTCCCACGCCGCATAGTGCCCGAGGGCGTACCAGGCGTACCATCCGCACTGGCTGTTTCCCGGCCCGCCGCCGGGAGTCGTCACGTTCGTCTTGAGGAATGCCGCATACTGCTCCGCCCATGTCGCGTTCGGGTACTCCCTGAGCGTCGAATGCACGACTCCCCAATACGCCACTCCGCCGGCTAGGGCCCAGTCTTCAACCGCGAGCCATATGGAGTTCGCTTCAATCGCCGCTTTCGTCGCGTTCCCGAGCGCGATCGCGCCGAGACGCGCCGTCTCATTGCCCTGCTCCACGGCCCAGTCGTACAGGTTCCCCGCCGCAAGCCCGCGGATGTCGTTCTTCCCCCAGTCCATGAGCCAGAAAACGGGCTCCCATCCGCTCCTCCCCAGGATGAAGGTGGCGCACCGGTTCGCGTAGGCGATGTTGCTGCGGTTCCCGTAGGCCCTCCTGAACTCCAGTTCCGCCTTGAGGGCCCAGGAGCAACTGTAGACCTTCCCGGAGTCGGTCTCAAGCCACGCGGGGTTCGCCCACGAGTAGTTCCACGCTGCGCTCACATTGGCAAAGTACCTGTCGTCGCGCGTCAGCGTGTAGTATCTGGACCAGACCCATATTGCCTCGAGGGTATTGTCCGTGTTCTCGAATGTCGTCGTTTCGTTTTCGATTTCGCCACCGTCGATTCCTTGCATCTTCGCCTCGAACGCGGCGGTAAGTGTGAAGTTCCCGAGGTACGCCGGGTTGTCGCTGATGTTCGAGAGAGCGTGCGGCGCTGAACTCGATTGCGAGGGAACATTCGGCGGTGAAGCGGCTTTCTCGAACGGAGTCACACTAAGGGTGGCGGGAACGAGCGCAACGATGACGACAAGAGCGAAGACGCAAGGGAGAGCCCGCTTCAGCGTTCCATCCTCGTGATGTCCCAACCCCGCAAGACTATTTAGCCGTTTTCCGCTCGCTCTCCTGCCTCTCGAACAGGACCTCATCGTCATAGACTATCCTGAGGATCTTGTAATAGGGCAGCATGGAATCGCCTGACAGGAAGTAGCCCCGCCCGAGCTCCGTTATCTCCTTGCCCTTGATGATCTTGTATTCCTCCGCCCTCGTCCTGTCCGCGTACCAAATCTCTGCCCGACGCAGGTCTTTTCCCTCCCGCCATTTGAGCTCGTAGAGGACATCTCTGGCGGTCCGATTCGGTTTCTTGGCCACGCTGAACCGGATTGCGGGGTGGCTATTGAAGCATTGGAGCCTACGTCTGCGGCGGTGGTGCCTGCTTGGGGAAGTAGTGCACGCTCCGTCCTCTCTTCTCTGCGCTGATGAGCCCCTTCTCCTCCAGCTTGGTGACCTGGTAGTTCAGCGTCGACTGCCTTATCCCGAACAGGCGGGCGATCTCCTTCTGCGTTATCCCTGGCGTGTCCTTGATGACGGTGAGGACCCGCTGCTGGACCTCGCTTATGCCCCCGCCGTTCGATGGCGGTATCGGGACGTTCGTCGGATAGAACCGCTTGTAGATTCCGTCCTGGCGGGAGATCACGAGCCCGGATCTGGAGAGGACTTCCAAGTGATACGTTGCTGTGCCGATGTTCAGGTCCAGCGCCCGCCTGATTGAGTTGAAGTGCTCCCCGGGGTTCATCTCGATGAACTGGTAGACCCTGCCGCGGCTGTAGTGGTCGAGCACTTGGTCCTTCCTCAGCTTCGTGTACAGCGGCACGAAGAGGGCGAAGAAGAAGTAGACGAAGATTTCTATGGAGAAGAGTCCCGCAACCGTCAGAGCCCCGGCGACGCCGACTGCCCCGACGAAAATCCACGGGATGCCGCCCTCACCCACGCCTGGTATCGGCCCGATCGCCATGTCGAGCTGCTTGTTGCTGTCCATGAGGACAGTCTGCGAGGCCTCCTGGTCTCCATCGGACGCTTCGATCAGGTAGGCGCCCTCGCTGACATCCCTGCTCAGCCGCCTCACCTTCTCGGTCAACTCGAAGGGGCCCGCCAATCCGCCGGACGTCGAAGTCCCGTTGACGACCTCGTGCCCATAGCTGTCGGAGACCTTTACCAACGCTCCCAGGACCGCGTTGCCGCCCGAGTCCTTGACCCGCACTTCGAGATACCATTGGATGTCGATCTGAGACTCGGAATCAAGGCTCCAGTCGAAGACGGTCGTGTTGAGCTGCCGCAAGGTCGTCCGGACCAGGGACATCTCGCGGACAGTGGAATCCGCCAGGCGGGCGATGCCGCCGCCCAGGTCGTTGTGCAAGAGGCGCACCTCGTTCCCCGCGGTGATCGAGACCTCCATGATTGCAGACTCAAGAATCGTGTTCCCCTCGAACGTTGGCGAAATGCCCGTGCCCGTTATCCCGAAGTCCCCGCCTTGGATGTAGTTGTTGTAGATCGTCGCGGCCGAGTTGCTGAACCTGACGCCGATCGTGTTGAACTTGAGGAGGTTGCCAGCAATGTATGGCGAGGAGTCGACCAGGTCGATGCCGACGCCATTGCTCAGAATCGTGTTGTCCGTCGCTATGAGCGAGGAGGCCTGCGACGCCTTGATCCCGATGTCGTTGTTCTCGATCCGGTTGCCGTTGAAGAGCAGCGTGCCCACCGGCTCCTCCGGGTCGTAGTAGTAGGCGATGTGGTTGTGGTGGAAGTAGTTCCAGTTGAAGCAGTTCTTCAGGTCGGAGTCGTAGTCCTTCGCGCCGTACTCGTCGTTGTAGGAGATGTCGTTGTAGCGCACCGCGTCGTTGTGCGCATGGTCCGTGACCACGCCATATTGACCGACCGTTATGACGTTCCACGCGATGAACGCGTCCTTCGTCCTGTTGGAGTAGATGCCGTAAGTGTACGAGGTGATCTTGTTGTAGGTCAGGCGCGTGTTGTTGCAGTGGTCCAGGTAGAAGCCGTAGTCGGCGTTCTTGACGGTGAACCTGGTTATGTTCACGTTGTTGGCGGTGACATGGAAGATTATCCCGCTACCGCCGCCGTCCACGATCACGCTGTCCCTCGACTCTCCCTTGATGATGAGCCGCTTGTCCACCAGCACGTGCTCGCTATAGGTCCCGTTGTAGACGAAGATCATGTAGCCGTCGCTGGCGTTCTCCACCGCCTCGTGAATCGTGAAGTAATCCGCACCAGGATCGTCGTCGACGGTCAGTACGATCCTCTGATCGACCGTCAGGTCGCCGGTCGTGTTCGTCACGGTGCCGTTGTAGATTGCAGAGACGTGGCAGACGCCCTGGCCGACCCCTTTGAAGTTCGCCTGGCGCTCCTGCCTGGTTATCGTGCAGACGGTGTCATTGTCGCTCTCCCATGCCGCAGGGAGGTCCCCCATGTAGCCGCTTGAAAAGTTGTAGCCCGCCGCGTAATATGTGTCGGCGTCGTCGATGAAGTACGAGCGCACATCCACGACGCTCCCGCCGCCTTCGGGGCCGTCCCTTATCTGGACGTAGTCGACGCCTCGGTACAGCACCGTCAGGATTCCCGTATCATTCTGCCTATAGGTGTTGTTGCCGCTCTGGTTCAGCGATGCATACATGCTGACGTAGGTCTGACCTTCACCAGCAGCGTGGAAGGTCGTGTTCGTGCCTTCGTAAGGTTCCACCCATCCCACCAAGGAAGTCCTCGTGTACCAGTGTGCCTCGACGTCCATGACGAAGTCGCCCGAGACGTTGTAGCCTGCCGCCCAGTACGTGTCCTGGTCGCCGACATAGTAGAGCATGTCCCCGACAATCTCGCCACCGCCGCCGGGAGCGGTTCTGATCTGGACATAATCGATTCCCGGGTCTGCTCTTGCCTGCGGTGCCTGAAGCACCAGGTAAGAAAACACGAGCACGACGCCCAGGAATATCGGAATGACTAACCCACGACTCGCCCTCGAATCGCTCCGATTCTTCCGCGCGAAATACATAGAGCTCTCCTCCATTCTCTGCTCGATTCTCATTCCTCCGCCGACTATAAAAGAAGTCTGGTAAGGATTCGATATGCCATCGACTTACCCAAAAGTCCATATTCGCCAATCGTGGTGAGCAGCCCGATGGAATACCCTCCGGTTGTGAAGAGACTTCTTGCCGCGGCGGGAGCGAGCGAGGGCGCGGTCCGCCCCGCCACATCCGTGGAAGAACGGGTCTTCTCGGTCCCTGAGCTGCTCAGCTTGGTCAACGTCAGGGGGAAGGCGGTCTTCAGCATCTACAGCGAGAACATGCGCGCAGAGCACTGGCAGAGGATCCCGGAGGTCGCGCGCCTCATGACGACGAATCTCGCCGGCGAGATCAACCCCGCAATCGGCCTGCAGGAGTGCGAGGGCCAGTGACCGTCCACCAGGTCTTCGTCCACGGGGAACTCGCGAAGAAGAGCACGCTGATGCAGGTCCTCGGGAGGGAGCCTCTAGCCGTCAAGGCGGTGCTGCGGGGTTATGAGCGCGCGCTCGACCCCGAGATTGATTATTACGTCGCGGCGAAGAAGGAGGGCGGGGTGATCGAGGGGAGGCTGCTCACGGGCATTGCAGACAGGGAGCTCCTCGCGCTCGACGAATTTGAGGGAGTCTCCGCGAAGCTCTATGAGAAGACGTTGGTGGAGGTCGAGGTCGTAGGCGGGAAGGCGCTGGCGTACATCTATGTGAGGCAGCTGTGACCCGGATTCCCGCCGTCGCGGTCACCGGACTTCGACCACGCGGGCCTTCCCTCTCTTCACGAGGACGTTCGCGTACTCCTCGGGCATGGACACCACATCTTCTTTCATCAGTTTGTAGGTGACGTCGATCCCGGCGAAAGGCGGCACGTCCTCCATGACGTAGACGGTCACGGTCTTTCTCGGGGTCGGAGCTGGCGGTGAGGCTGTTTGCTTTGGCGGCTGCGCCGCGTCCTCGGATTCGCGCTGCTTCTCCTCGGCACGAGGAACCCCGACTCGCTGCTCGGCAACCTGTGAACCGCCAAAGACCAGCTTCCTCGAATCTCCCAGGGCCGCGACTAGTCTCTCGAAGAGGACCTGCTCCTGCACCGTGATGCCCTTGAGCTCGGTCTCCACACCGCTGACCTTCGACTGTGCGAGCAGCGCAATCTTCCTCTCCCTGTACTGGTAGATCTGCTCCAGCCTCTTCCTCGCCTTGCGTAGCTCGTCCTGGAGGAACTGGGTCTTGGGCGCGGTGGCGTTCTCCCCCGACGCCCTGGCGGTCTCGCGCTCCAAGCGCTTCAGGTACTCGTTTGCGGCGTCGTAGAAGTCCGGCTCGAGCTCGACCAGCTGCTTCTTGCCACTCTCCTCGCGGTAGACCTGGGTTATCCGCTCGAAGTCGACCCTGGCGGCTCCGGCCATCACCGTGGAATAGGCACCTTCATAATTATACTCTGCCCTACCGCCATCTGGCGACCGCCGCCACTGGAGTAGAGCGATGTTTGAGAAGGCATTGAGAAGGGTCGAGGGCGGGACGGTCCTGCGCGTTCAGGTCAGCCCTGGCTCCGCCAAGGATTCTTGGGCAGGGTACGATGAGTGGCGGGAGGCGGTCAAGGTCAAGATCGCTGCGGAGCCGCGCGGAGGAATGGCGAACGAAGCTCTCGTTGAGTTCGTCGCTCGATCCTTCGGTATCCTGCCAGGCAGCGTAGAAATCGTGGCGGGGGCAAAGTCGCGGTTGAAAGAAGTGATCCTTGGCGGTGTCGACGAGGAGTCGGCGAACCAACGGCTCATGGAGGTCCTCAAGTCATGAGGTACGAGGAGATCCTCGAAGACCTCCAAAAGGCGCTCGGGGAACTGAGAGAGGAGAACGCCGCCACACCAGTCATTGTCGAGGGCGAGAAGGATGCCACTGCTCTTCGAAACTTGGGGATGGAGGGCGAGATCATCACGGTGAACAAGGGCTCGTCTCTCTTCAACTTCTGCGAGCAGGTTTCAAGTAAGCACAGGCTGGTCATCGTGTTGACGGACTGGGACTCCCGCGGCGGGACATTGTGCAGACGCATCCGGGAGGGGCTGACTGCGAACGGAGCCAAGCCGAACTTGGAGTATCGTCAAAAGATTGCAGTCCTCTGCAGGAAAGATGTGAAGGATGTCGAAGGCCTCCCGAACTACATCCGGACCTTGAAGCGCTGGACGAAGGAACAGCGGCAGGAGGGGGCACGGCGCAGGACCGACGAGTCATTGAGGAGGGCGAGGGCGGCGAAGGAACGCCGGCAGTAGGCCAGTGATTGTGGCATGTGATAATCGTCCCGCAAACATTAATGCCCGGACAGAGGAGTGCTTTCTCGGCCGACAACATGTCCATCCAGCAGACGGAGAGGATTGCGGGAAGAGCGGGCGGTCTGGCCGAGTTGCTACAGGCGGTCCTTCTCGACTTCAGGCGCAGGGTCCCCTACATACGCGGCTCCGCGATAGCCGATAAGAGCGGCCTCCCGATCGCGAGCGACCTGCCGCCGAAGGTCAACGTGATGATGGTCACCGCCATGAGCGCGCTGGCCATGCAGTCGTGTTCCAACGTATTGGCCAACCTCGGCCTCGAACCCGCCGAAAGAGTCGTGACCGAGTCGAAAGACTCTGTCATCGTGGTGAAGTCCATCGCGAGCGGCACCGCCAGCCTGTTCGCCATGATGAGCGGGGACGTGGACCGCGAGCTCGCGGCGAAGGAACTGGACCAGGCCGCGCGCGAGGCCGAAGAGATCCTCGGCGCGTGAATCTGTTCTCAACCGCGATAGTTCTCAACCGCGATAACTAAGTCAATAGGCTATAGTCATCATGCATCGATGAACTCGCCGAGGGCGAGATGGATATCGAGCGAATCGCAGGAGCAGTGTCCCAGACCGTTCTTGGGGCTGTCTGGCTTGTCGTCGTCGCACTGACCGCGCGCGTGTACCTGAGAATCGCGACGCGAGCTGAATCGACGACGAATGCAGGTCTCACCGCAGATGAAGCGCGGATCAAGCGCTCGTTCGCCGCATTTGCTCTTGCGCTCATGCCCGCGCTCGCCGCGTGGCTGCCTGCGTTCGGGCTGCTGCCCTCGACGGACCAGCTGTTCATCCCGGCCGTCCTGGCATGGCTCGTGCTCCTTGTCTTCGGGACGCTGCAATTCCACCTCAACCTCATCCCGGCGAAGGCGGCGCTGATGGCCGTCGTGAGCATGGAGAGCGGGGACTCGATCGGCGCAGCCGCGTCCTCCAAGTTGGCCTCGGTGGCGCAACGGCGTCGCAATGTTTAAATAAAGGCGACCCGAATAGGTATCCAAGGGATAGCAAGCGATAATGACCATTCCCACTCATCCCGTTACCGATCATCACATTAGTAAGGGGTTGCGCGTGAGAAAGGAGCCACCCCGCATTCGCGAGTAGCGATGTCTGGAGCGGATCAGTCGTTCTCGCTTGTCCCTAGGAACAGAGAACATGAACATAGATCCAAGCACGACGAAGTACCTGATTCACGCTCGTCTGGATGCTGATGGGGTTGTCGAGAAGCCCGACGTAATAGGGGCTGTCTTCGGCCAGACAGAGGGTCTGTTGGGAGATGAGCTAGACCTCAGAGATCTCCAGAAGAGCGGCAGGATCGGGCGCATAGAAGTCGAAGTGATAGCGAAGAAGGGCAAGAGCGAAGGCAACATCTACATCCCATCGAGTCTCGACCAAGTCGAGACGAGCGTCCTTGCGTCGGCCCTAGAGACGATTGACAGGGTCGGACCGTGCAAGGCGAGCATCAAGGTCGAGAAGGTAGAGGACGTCAGGATTACCAAGAGGAACAAGATAGTCGAGAGGGCGAGGCAGCTGCTCACGAACATGGTGGACTCCTCGCGGACATCCGGCCTCGGCCTCTTGGACGAGGTCAGGCGGTCAGTTCAGGTCTCGGAGGCGATTTCCTTCGGACCGGAGCGCCTGCCTGCAGGACCGAACATCTCCGATAGCGACGCGATCATCGTCGTCGAGGGGAGGTCCGACGTGCTCAACCTGCTCAAGTGCGGGATAAAGAACTCGATCGCGGTCGAGGGCACGAACATCTCCAAGACGATACAGGACCTCGCGAAGGAGCGCGTCGTCACGGCGTTCGTCGACGGCGACAGGGGCGGGGACCTCATCCTCAAGGAAATGCTCCAGGTGGCCGAAGTCGACTTCATCGCCCGGGCCCCGAGGGGCACGGAGGTCGAGGAGATGACCCAGAAGCAGATCATGAAGGCCCTCAGGAACAAGATACCCGCCGAGCAGTACGTCGAGATGTACGGCCTCGGAGGGATCACACTGAAGGCGACGGAGGAGGAGAAGCCGCGGCCAGCGGGCCTGGCACCGCCAGCCCCGCCGCCGACGGAGGAGCCTGGACATGAGCCCCCGATGCCCGAGCGGGCGCCTGAGCCTCAGGAGGAACCTCCTGCGAGAGAGCCGCAGAGAAGGATCCCCCCGCAGATCGAGAAATACCGGGACATGCTGATCGAGCTTTCCGGGTCCTCGAAGGCGAGGATACTGGACGACAGGGACGAGATCGCGGTCGAGGTGCCCGTCAGGGAGCTCGTCGAGACCCTCAAGTCAAACACCAAGAGAGTCAGGGCCGTGGTGTTCGACGGGATCATAACCCAGAGGATACTTGACATAGCGGCCGACATAGGCATCAAGTCCGTTGTCGGCGCGAAGATGGGCACCGTGGCAAAGCAACCCGCCAACGTCCAGATACTCACCAAGAGCGATTTCGCGAGTTGATGAGGAAGGATGACAGTCGAGAGGCGTCCGCCGAAGAAACCGACGATAGTCAACCTCGACCAAATCGAGTCGACCACAGACATACCCATCCCCACGGACCCGTTGGAGCGGGTCATCGGGCAGGACGACGCCGTCACCCTCGCCAGGACCGCGGCGACGCAGAGGAGGCACCTCCTCCTAGTCGGACCGCCCGGCACCGGGAAGTCGATGATAGCGCAGGCGCTGTCGCTGCACCTTCCCCGCCCGATGGAGGAGATACGGGTCGTCCACAACCCTGAGAACCCCGAGCGGCCGATGATCGAGGTCAGGAAGCGCGATGACGTGGTGAAGGACAACCTGGAGAGGGAGGGCGCCGAAGGCGAGCTGATCGATCCGAAGGAGGCGCCGATAAACGTCGCTGAACGTCTGGGCTACAAGTGCGTGCACTGCGGCATCTACTCCTCACCGAAAGACAGGGTCTGCCCCAAATGCAGCCGCCCCAAGTCCGCGATACATCAGACCGCCAGCAACCCCTTCGGGGACCTGCTCGGCGGTCTCTTCGAGGTCACCCTGGGCACCATAGCCGCAAAAGACAGGGTCACGACCACGAGACGCAGGTTCGGCCAGGAGGAGGTCGTCGTCTACGAGCGGGCGGGCGAGCTCATCAAGGTGCTGGACCAGAAGGCGCTGGAGAAGCGCAGGGAGATGGAGCAGATCAGCCCCAGGAAGGTCCTCGTCCCGGTCGAGAGGAACCCCTTCGTGCTCGCGACCGGGGCGAGCGACACGGAGCTGCTGGGGGACGTGAGACATGACCCGTACGGCGGCCATCCACAGCTCGGCACGCAGCCGTACGAGAGGGTCGTGCCCGGCTCGATACACGAGGCGCACGAGGGCGTGCTGTTCATAGACGAGCTGCCGCAGCTCGGTTTCCTCCAGAGGTACATCCTCACCGCAATGCAGGAGAAACGGTTCCCGATTTCGGGAAGGAACCCGCAGAGCGCCGGCGCGAGCGTCCGCGTCGATGCCGTCCCTTGCGACTTCATCCTCGTGGCAGCGTGCAACATCCAGGACCTCCCGCACATCCTCTCGCCCCTCAGGTCGAGGATCATGGGCAGCGGCTACGAGGTCCTCGTCGAGACCACCATGGAGGACAACGAGGTCAACAGGTCGAAGCTCGCGCAGTTCACCGCGCAGGAAATCGCGATGGACAAGCGCATCCCTCCGGCCACGAGGGACGCGGTGCTGGCGCTGATCACCGAGGCGCACAGGCGCGCGAAGGAGGTCGACGGGCAGGAAAAGTCGTTGACGTTGCGCCTCAGGGAACTCGGCGGGCTCATCAGGTCGGCGGGGGACCTGGCGGTGACCGAGAAGAGCCCCCTGATCGAGCCGAAGCACATCAAGGACGCGCTCAAGAGGGCAAGGAGCGCCGAGGAGCAGATCAAGGCGAAGTACGGCTCCTACTACGGCGGGGTCGCGAAGGACATCTCGGAATCCCAAAAGAGCGCGTCGCCATACAACTACTGGAACTATCATCCGAGCGAGGGCATGGAAGGGTACAAGTAGGGCCTCAGGCGGCCCCGATGTGCTTGATCATCTTGTAGCCGTCCTCGCCGTCGGTATAGAAGTGCTCGAGGGTGTATGTGATCTCGAAGCCATGGCGCTCGTAGAATCTGATGGCTGCGAGGTTGCTCTGCCTGACCTCGAGCTCGATCGACTTCATCCCCCTGACGGCGCACTCTCTGACGAACGTGGTCATGAGCTGCGTCCCGATGCCCTGGTTTCTGTAAGGTGCGTCGATGGCGAACATCAGCACCCTGGATTGACCCGGTGCGTTCACGACGCACGCCATGAACCCGATGACCTGGCCGGAGTTCTCCGCAACGAGGAACCCCTCCTTCCACCAGTGGTGGACGTCCAGGTAGAGGTTCGGCGGGTAGTTCTCCCTCAAGGAGGCCTTCACCAAATCCATGACTGGACCGACGTCATTCGGTGCAAAAAGCCGGATCCTGAGCACGATTGGAGCAAGTAAGTAGGCGGTTTATAGATGACGGTCATCGCGTCTTGCAGTGAGCCTCATGGGTCAATCCTTGAATGCCAATTCATTCGTCCGTCAACGGAAAGCATTTTAGGCGGGAAGTCTGATGGAGTCTCGCCAGGAGACCGTGGACGGCCGACGGTGACCAACGTGGTTGCTGAGGAAGGTCCCCCCTCCAAACCGGCGAGCGAACCGCGCGCCTCTCGCGGAGGCCGCGGGGACGCTGGTGGACCGGCGCAAGCCGGTATCCCGAGAGGGATGGCAAGGGCGCAGAAACGACACAGCCGCCGCCGAGGATGAATCGCGGCACGTAATGACGAGGACGCTGGCGGCGGAGTGCAGGAGCCGAGCGATCGGAGCCGACTGGTGAGACGGCGACTCCCCACCGGAGCAAGTCCAAAAAGGCCGATAGGCCAGGTAGGACGCTAAGTCAAATGCCGTCAGAACAGAAGGGGGCCTATGGCGGTCACCTGGCCCCCCTCAGGGAGGTCGTCAACATGATCCCCCGAATCGGAGGACCGCCCGCACGGCAGGCGCCGATCGGGGACTGGTGGGTTGAAGTGCCAGTCGTCTATAGGGGTCCCATGAAAGGAACTCGTCGGGTGGCTCGGAAGGCGCGACAGGAAAAGGCGCGGTTGACACGAGAGCGGAAAGCACGGAAGTAGATCGGGCAGCGCCCTCGGGCTTGGCCTCGAGCCGCTGCAGTCCTTCCTTCTGCTCGAGGAAAGTCCATACGTCGTCGCGGTAGGTCGAGTACCCTTGGGCGGTCAGGAACCAGTCGAACTCCTCCTGGGTGATCCTCTTGCCCGGCTCGGAGGCCATGAGATTTCTCACGATGTAATAGGAATCCCGTTGGAATTCGTCCTTGAGCAGTTCGTAGTTGGCGCGGATGATTTCCCTCAAGACTTTCCAGAGGTTCGTCTTGGCCTTGGTCACAATTCGCCTCTGTTCTCTCATGTCCGTTCACTCCTGAAATAAGGACTGGAACCACACTCAGCACGTCGGCATGGCCCGCACTGGCCCGATTCCTTCGATTGGCTACTCTTGAGTATCCGGGTGCCGCACGTCCTGCACACTTGCGACGGATCCTGAACCTCGGCGGGCAACCCCTGACCCTTCCGGCGTCCGAAGGGAGAAGCGCAACCGTTCATGCGGAGACTCCTTGTTTGAAAAATAAAGGGTGCCCCCGCCCGCCAGGGCGGAGGCTTGCGGGGAACAGTTGGAGGAAGTGCGAATCCTATGGAGCGGTCAGTATTTTCGGAGCCTTATGAGGATTTGAAAAGAACTTTTCGCGGAAGGGTCGCATGCAGACTCGTATGGATTGTAAGGGAGAGACGGTCCGACAGCCTCGCCAAGTCATAAATACCGATTCCGGTTTGCCACGCGCGGCTTTCGGGCAGGTTTAGGACCATGAACGAACTTTCTTATGTGATTCCGATAGCTGGATTCGCTGCATTCGCCTTCGCCGGCTACCTCGCCTGGAGATTGCTGAAGCAGCCGACGGGCACGGAAAAGATGCAGGAGATCGGTGACGCGATTCGCCAGGGAGCGCGGGCGTTCATGAAGCGCCAGTACTCCACGATCGCGATCATCGCCGTGATCCTGGCGATTGTGCTCGCCGTGTCGATAGGCATCAGCAATCCGAGGCTCGGGGCGATGACGGGGCTTGCCTTCGGTCTGGGAGCGGCCTTCTCGGCGATATCGGGCTACATCGGGATGCACATCTCGATCAGGGCGAACCAGAGGTGCGCCGCTGCCGCGACGAAGAGCTACAATGACGCGCTCAAGACGGCGTTCAGGGGCGGGGCTGTGTCGGGTCTTGCGATAGTCGCGATGAGTCTGCTCGGCGTCTCCCTCCTGTACTACGTGTACGGCTGGGGCGCCCCGGCGACGAAGGCCGACCAGACGACCGTCGTCCTGTCGATGGTCGGCTTCGGGTTTGGGGCGAGCCTCTCGGCCCTATTCGCTCAGCTCGGCGGCGGGATCTACACGAAAGCCGCGGACGTCGGCGCGGACCTCGTGGGGAAGGTCGAAAAGGGTATCCCGGAGGACGACCCGCGGAACCCCGCGGTAATCGCAGACCTCGTCGGGGACAACGTCGGGGACTGCGCGGGCCGCGGCGCGGACCTGTTCGAGTCGACCGCCGCGGAGAACATCGGAGCGATGATCCTGGGCGCCGCGCTGTTCCCGTACTTCGGCCTCGCCGGCATCCTGTTCCCGCTCGTCGCCCGCGCGTTCGGACTGATCGCATCCATTGTCGGCGTCTTCGTCGTGAACACGAAGGAGGAGGAGACGCCGATGAGCGCCCTGAACCGTGGGTACGGGGTCACGACCGTTCTGGCGGCGATCTTCTTCGGCGTCGCGGCGTTCATCATGCTGCAGCCCTCGAATCCGGGAGGGTCGCTGCCAGTCGCATCGAGCTGGACGTGGGCATACTACTTCGGGTGCGGGCTCGTAGGAATCATAACCGCCCTCCTGTTCATCTACATCACCCAGTACTACACGGAGTCCCGCTTCCGTCCGGTGCAGGAAATCGTCAAGGCGGCGGAGACCGGACCTGGCACGGTCGTGATAGCCGGGTTCTCCGTCGGGCTCGAAGCGACCGCCCTCCCAGCCATCGCAATCATGGGCGCCATCCTGTCCTCGTTCTTCCTCGGACAGGCTAGCGGCGTCGAGAACGGTGGGCTGTACGGCACCGCGATCGCAACGATGGGGATGCTGTCGACCTGTGCGTATATCCTTGCCATGGACACGTTCGGCCCGATTGCGGACAACGCGGCGGGGATCGTGGAGATGGCGGGAGTCTCCGGGAACGTCCGGAAGCAGATGGACAAGCTCGACGCCGCTGGCAACACGACGAAGGCCCTCACGAAGGGCTACGCGGTCGGCAGCGCGGCCCTTGCCGCCTTCCTTCTCTTCTCCGCCTACCTGGAGGCGGTGGGGATCATCAAGGTCGACCTCTCGAAGCCCGAGGTCTTCGTCGGCGGGATTGCGGGGGCGGCCCTCGTGTTCCTCTTCTCTGCGTTCGCGATCCGTGCCGTCGGGCGGTCTGCCTGGTCGATCATCAAGGACGTGCGAGCCCAGTTCAAGGAGAAGCCGGGGATCATGGCGGGGACAGAGAAACCGGACTACGGCCGCTCTGTCGATATCGTGACGAAGTCTGCCTTGAGGGAGATGGTCGTGCCCGGGCTTCTTGCCGTCCTCACCCCCGTTGCGGTCGGGTTTGTGTTCAAGTACGTCAAGATTTCGGCGGGCGTGGGGCCGGGGGAAGCGCTTGGCGCGACGCTCATGGTCGGGACCATCGCGGGCGTCATCATGGCCCTCGTGTTTAACACGGGCGGCGGCGCGTGGGACAACGNNGGCGACCCGTTCAAGGACACCGCAGGGCCGTCGCTGCACATCCTAGTCAAGCTGCTGAGCACGATCACGCTGGTGCTGGCGCCGCTCCTCATTTGAGCTGCCGAGGTTTCGCTGACAAGCTGCACGGCGAGTGCTTCCACCTGGGCAAATGCCCAACCAGAAAATGCATGGAGACTGCATCGAGGGAAGTGGAGCACTGCGTCGGCAGGACAAAAGAGGGATTCTGGGCCCGCCACGAGAGGCGCTCGATCAGATGTCCGGATCGCGCATCGATCCTTTCTTCGTATACAGCTCGTCGACCTTCTGGTATTCTTTGAGGCAGTCGAGGGTGCAGAATGTGTGGAAGGATGATTTCGAAACGAGCAAGACCCTCGGGTCGTTCTCGCCGATCCGAGTCCCGCAGGTGTCGCATAGCGTCGTGCCCTTGGCGGGTATGCTCGCCTCCTCGTTGATGCAGAGCGGGCAGGAGAACTTGTGCGCAGGCATCACTCTTCCTCCTCGAGGTCCTCCGCCTCCATGTACTCGAAGAGGAGGTCCATGCAGTTTGTTGAACAGAAGCCGAACCTCTCCCCTTCTTCGTCTATGAGAAGAATGTACTCATCGCTTATCGGCTTGTGGCAATAGTAGCATTCGGACACGCGCTGCCTTGGCCGCTCCTTCCCGCAATAGGGGCATGTTGCACCACGCGGAGTTGACCTGCCTGCACCCGACAATCTTACACCAGACGCCTGGCTGAATCAGCCCTCGCATGAAAAAGGTTGCCTTCACGGAGCGTCAAACCATAACGGTCCTCGGCTGGCATCCCCTGTTCTCGCGGCACCTCTGGCAATGCAAAAGGCCAAATAAGGGCATCAGCTTCGAGAAAGCCTACTTCACATGTACATGAAAGTCCAGCGGGAGGATGTCGTCCGGATCCCCCCTGAGAGGCTCGGCGAGGACCTCGACGCTCTCGCAAGAGAGCTGACGAGGACTTCATTCGAGGGCAAGATAAGCAGCGACAAGACGCTTACCATCCTAGCATCGAACATCGAGCGCCTCGGCGAGGGCAGGATAGTCCACGGCGACGGAGCGGTCTACCAGAAGGTGAAATACGACGCAGTCGTCTTCGCGCCGCAGCTCCAGGAAGTCGTCGATGGCGTTGTCGTCGAGATTCTCAAGTTCGGGGCGTTCATCCGCTTCGGCCCGCTCGACGGCCTGCTGCACATCAGCCAAGTCATGGACGACAGGGTCGATGTCGACGAGGAGAACCAGCGGCTCATAGGCAAGGACACGAAGAAGGACCTGCGCAAGAACGACAGGGTACGCGCGCGAATCGTGGCGGTGAGCCTGAACGAGAGGGCGCCGAACGAGAGCAAGATCGGCCTGACGATGCGCCAGCCCGGCCTCGGCAAGCTGGAGTGGCTTGAGGAAGAGAGGTCCGGCGGGAAGAAGGGGAAGAGGAGGCGCTAGACGATGGTCCAGAAGGTCCCGAAGGCGTGCAAGCACTGCGCCCACATCACCGATGACGACAAGTGCCCCCTTTGCGGGGCGGCGACCAGCAAGGACTGGCAGGGATATATCGTCATAGTGGACCACACGAGGTCCGAGATAGCGAAGAAGATGGGCATCCATGCCAACGGGAAGTTCGCGCTCAGGGTTCGATGAGTTCTTCAGGGACCTGAGGCTGCCCGAGGACATGAGGGATTTCCTCAAGGAAGAGCCTGGGCCCGTGCTTGTCGGCGACGAGCTGCTCAAGGTCGCGAAGCAGGCGAAGCTCCTGGTGAGCGTCGGGGATTTCTGCACGATGGATCTGATCACCAGGGGAAGACCGCCGGACATCGCCGTCGTCGATTTCAAGACGAAGCGGGAGGAGAAGCTCGAGTACGCGCACGTCCTCGAAGCGTTCGGGGAAATCGTCATGGAGGTCGTCAACCCGCCCGCCATGATCACTAGGGAGGCGTGGATGGCTGTTTCCGAAGCGTTTAAATCAAAGAAGCGGGTAAGGCTCGACATCCGGGGAGAGGAGGACCTTCTCTCCCTGGTGTGCGTGGCACTCGCGCCCCTGGGCACGACGGTCGTCTACGGAATGCCGGGAAAAGGCGCCGTGGTCGTGCTCGTGGACAGCAGAGAGAAGAGCAAGATGCGGAGCATCTTCAGAAAGATGGTGGCATAGTTGGAAGTCGAGATAACGAGCAAGCGGGAGAACCTCCTTTTGAAGAGGTTCGAGGTCAAGTTCCAGGCGACGCACGCCAGCGAGGCCACCCCGAACCGCGAAACTATGCGTGCCGAGATCGCGAAGGCGCTCTCTGCGAAGAAGGAATTCGTGATACTCGATTGGGCCCGCTCCGACTTCGGGAGGACGAGGACGGTCGGGTACGCCAAGATCTACAAGTCGAAGGAGGACGCGCTCAAGATCGAGCGCAAGCCTATCCTTGTCCGCATGGGGCTGGTGGCTGCAGAGGTGAAGGCCAAGAAGGAGAAGAAGGCGCCGCCGGTGAAGGTGCCAAGGAAGGAAGAGGCAAAGCCGGCGGAGAAGACACCGCCAAAGGAGGAGGCCAAGCCCACCAAGAAGGAGGAGGGCGCGAAGCCCGCCGAGAAGCCGAAGGAGGAGAAGGCGGCGCACGCGGAGAAGTCGGCCAAGAAAGCGGAAGGCGAGAAAGCCGAGGCGAAGAAGCCCGCCAAGGGTGGTAAGTGATGGCGAAGGAGAAGAAGCCTGCCACCGCCAAGAGGATGTACTACAAGATCGAGGGCGGGAAGATAGTTCGCGAGAAGCAGCAGTGCCCGAAGTGCGGGCCCGGGACCTTCATGGGCAAGCACAAGGACAGGCTGTCCTGCGGGCGATGCGGCTACACCGAGTTCTTCAAGAAGTCACCGGACGTTTAGTCTCCGCACTGCCTCCCCGATGAGGCGAGGTGGACCATGAAAGGACTGATTGTGTTCGACAGCTACTTCGGCAACACGAAGCTGGTTGCGGAGGCAATCGGCGAGCAAATCAGGGCCGACGGCCACGAGGCTGTCGTGGTCAGTGCACGAGACGGAAGGCCATGGGAGCTCACGGGCGATTTCCTGTTCGTGGGTTCGCCGACGCGGTTCGGGAAGCCGTCGCACAGAATCAGGAAGTTCATCAAGAAGCTCGAGGTGCAGCTTTGGTCTTCGAAGCCCATGGCGGCTTTCGACACCTACATGGCGGGAACCCCAAATGACCCGATCGCAAGCTACTTCATCCATGATAAGCTCAAGGAGAAGGGGTTCAACGTCCGCTCACCGCCCCTGATGTGCCTAGTCACCGCCTCTGAGGGGCCGCTCGCGGCCGACGCATTGGACAACGCGAAGCGGTACACGCACGAGTTCCTATTGACGCTCGGCAAGTAGCTCGGCTTCACAGACAGCCGTTCTCGAATCCAAAAAGCTCTTATCATCCTGCACAATCGGTGAACCTGAGATCTCAAGAGGAGCGTTCCACCATGCACAAAATGACCGAGAAGAATCTGAGCGATGCATACGCGGGAGAAAGTCAGGCCTTCATGAAGTACAACATCTGGGCCGACAGGGCCGAGCAGGAAGGCAAGAAGGGTGTCGCCAGGCTATTCCGGGCGATTTCGCACGCGGAGAAGGTGCACGCGACGAACCACTGGCGCGCGCTCGGCATGATCAAGGGCACCAAGGAGAACCTGGAGAAGGCGATAGAAGGAGAGAGATACGAGGTCGAGGAGATGTATCCTGCCTTCAAGGCGGTGGCAGAATTCCAGAAGGAGAAGGCGGCGATCCAGACCACGGACTATGCGCTCCAAGCCGAGAAGGTGCATGCGGAGATGTATGAGAAGGCTGAGGAAGCGGTCGCGGCGGGGAAGGATATCCAGGTCGGCGACATCTACATCTGTCCCGTTTGCGGGTACACGATGGAGGGCTCCGCCCCCGACAAGTGTCCGATATGCGGTGCGAGGAAAGACACTTTCAAGAAATTCTGAGGGTGGTTGCCGGAAGGGGCATCGAGCAACCGCCGATGAGAATGATGCGTTCTTGATCCACATCGTGAGAAGAAATCGAGTCGGAAGCTTTAATTACGCCCTTGCACAGTGCGCGGCGGGATTCACCTTGAAGGCTGGAAAGACGGTAACAGCATTGGCGGTGTCTTGGCTTGTGATCGCCGGCGTCCTCTCGATGTTCGTGGCGATTCCTCAGAGGGCGGCGGCACAGACAATCACGGTGACAAATCCGAGCTCAGGCTCCGTGTGGTACGCCAGCAGCACGTACACCATCACGTGGACCTGGTCAGGCGGCGTCGGGGCCAACGTCAAGATAGAGTACGATTACTGGTACTATTCGACGCCGGTGGTCATTGTTGACAGCACGTCGAACGACGGCAGCTACACCTGGACCGTGCCGAGCATCATTGACTCGCGCACAAACTACCTCATCCGGATCACGGACCTCAGCGACTCACTCGTATACGACGATAGCTCACTCTTCGAGATTGTCGGTTCGGGGTCTTCTGGTTCAATATTCGTGACCGCTCCCTCGATCTTAACCACGTGGTACACGGGCAGCACCTATGATATAACGTGGTACATCACCGGCAGTGTCGGTCTGAACGTCAGGATCGAATATTCCGAATTCCCGTGCGTATTATGTTCTCCTGTCACAATCACTTCGAGCACGCCCACTGCCACGGGGAGATATTCTTGGGCGATCCCCACGTCATTGGCCGCGGGATCCTATACCATTAAGGTCACGGATACGAGCAACGCGAATATCAATGACGACAATGGCTATTTCACGATCAAAGCTGGCTCCAACCCGATGCTGATCATAGCCATCGTGGCAATCATCGCAATCGTGCTAATCATCATCGTCGTGGCCGTTGTCATGATGGCCAGGAAGAAGAAGGCGATGGCGCCCCCGCCCCAGGCCAACATTTACGCGGCTCCGCCGGCGGCGCAGTACGCCCCACCGCAATATCCTCAATATTCGCCGCAATATCAAACTCAATATCCTCCGCAACAGCAGGCTGCTCAGGCACAGGCTGGGGCGACGAAGATGTGCATCAACTGCGGCAAGCAGATTCCGGCCGACTTCACTTTCTGCATACATTGCGGCGGCAGGACTTAGAGATTCGGTTTCCTCGGCTAAGTATCGTCCCCACCGCGGGCTAGCGTGGCCAATCGGGATGAGCGGGAGCTAGAGAAGGATCTGTGCGAGACGAGGCAATCTATTTCAATGTCGTCCCGCTCTCTCGGCCTTGCAGACGGGCCTGTAGTGTAGCTAGGATATCACAGAGGCCTCCGGAGCCTCTGACTCGGGTTCGAAACGCCCTCCCGGGAAGCGAGGGGGCGGCGAAAATCCCGACAGGCCCGTCCCCTCACATCTTGAACTGCAACTCGACATCGTCAGAAGGCGTCTCCGCGACGATCGTGATGCTGCGGCTCGATTGCTGAGTCACTTTTGGTGCGAGACCGTGATCGCCGAGGAGGGCGATGAGCCGCTCCTTCGTTTCCTTGGGGTCGCGCTCGGTTTCGCTCGTCATCGGAGGGGCACCGGTCACCATCTTGTACCTGACGCGGACGCCCTTCCCCTGAGATGCTACGAATCCGAGCGACTTGAGGGATTTGAGTCTGGCAGAGACCAGCTGCTGATAGGAGGCCGTCTCCTTCGCGATTTCCCTGACGGAGACTTCGCCGTCTCTCTTGATTATCCGGATTATCGGACCGAACCTCTCGTCGCGGACGAGGGTCATTGCGACAACGTCATCGCGACGTGCGGACAACGGAGAGAATAGCGCGGTCTTCCTCCCGAGCGAGATCCCCTCGAGGATGCCTACGCCCAAGAGGACCGAGACGTGCCAGCGCAGAGACTGGAGCGGTATGCCGAGTTTCCTCTGCAGCTCCCTCAGGTGCACGCCTGGCTCGTTAAACACCGCCTGGAATAAGCGCAGACGCCTTTGGTTCATCAGTTGCGATACGCCGGACCTGCGCGGCTCTATCCTGGAAAGCACGACTTCCTCGCCGAGAGCGCGCCTCAGGGCCTTGCCGACGCTCTCCCGCTTGCGGGGCATTGGCGCAGCATGCGCCTTCAGAATGAAAAGGCTTTGCGGTCGCTCCTCGCGCCCTCGTTCTCTGGAGGGAACGCGGGCTGGAACTCCACGTCAATCTCCTCGCAGTTCTCGCGGAGCTCCGCATCAATCGCATCGAAGTAAGTCGGGTCCTCCAAATCAGAGAGAAAAGCTGCCCGTTCGTCGGGAAGCAGCTGGATTGCCGCCTTGCGCATCCTCTCCATGACCCCGGGCCGCTTCCTGAGCCTGTCCCCAAGGATCTTGACCGCTCCCGCCTCGGTGATCTCGCGAACGAGCGTTTCGAGGGGTTCACCCCTCAGCCCGGGCAGGTAAGGTCCGACGAACGCCCAGACCTCGATTCCTTCATCGGCAAGAGCCCTCATCGTGTCGAGCCTCTTGCGCGGCGGGGCGGCCAGCGGTTCGACCGCGCGGGAGACATACTCGTCCAGGGTGGTGACAGTTATCCCCACGTCGAGCTCCTCGAACGTCGACAGGATGTCGATGTCCCTGAGAATCAATGCGGACTTCGTCTGTATGCTCACTCGCAAGGGGGAGTCGCGCAGGCGCGAGAGGCAGGAACGGGTCGTGTGGTACCTCGCCTCGATCGGCTGGTATGCGTCGGTGACTGTGCCGACCCCGACGACGCCCTCATGCTTGCTCCTCAGATCCATGTTCAGGATTGCGGGCATGTCCCCCCTCACGTCGACGAAAGTGCCCCACTCCCTCGTCTCTCTCAGGACCGCGGGGGCGTAGCAGTAGGCGCATCCGTGTGCGCATCCCCTGTAGGGGTTGAGCGCGAAATCGAGGCCGGGTAGAGATGACGGGACCAGGGCATGCCTGCAGGAGACCTGAACGACCTTCAACGCTTCTGCCCCCTGACCGCTTTCTTGATGACTGTGCGGGCGGAATCGGTCATGTTCAGCCCTTGGAGCTCGCCGAGCGGCGTCCATCTTGCATCCGCCACATCGCTCCCCGCCGCGAGATCGCCGCCGCGCCACCCCGATAGAAAGTCGACGATAATATAGTGGAAGCGGACCCTACCCTTGTCGTCCCTGTTCACAGCGTCGACGACCTCGAACAACTCCGTCGGCTCGATCTCGATGCCGCACTCCTCCATGACTTCCCGCCTCAGCGCATCCTTGACGGTCTCCCCGATCTCGACGAGGCCCCCGGGGATGCTCCACACTCCCTTGCTCGGCTCCTTGTTGCGCTTCACCAGGAGAACGCTGTCGCCGCGCATTACGATCGCCCCGACCCCGACCAGCGGATGCTTCGGGTACTCCCGGTCCTCAGCGTCCGATGAAGTCATCGACAGTCCTCTGGTGCAGGGCGTATCTCAGGATCTCGCTTCTATCAATGTAGCGTGACATCGGGATGTCGAGCCTGGTGGAAAGATGCCCGAACACCTCGTTCAGGCTGCTGTAATTGATGGGCTCCGCCCTCAGCGCCCTCCTCACATTCTCTCGCACGTTCCAAACGCCTATCGGCATGATGTACCCAGGGTGAGTCTCCCGCAATATGACCGTCGCAGCCTGGCGCCTCTCGCTCTCAAGCTTCTCCGCGACAGCGAGCCTGGCGGCGTAGTAGCAGCCGCCGATGTCGGCGTAGGTGGTCCTCCCGCCATAGTACTCGTGGCTGTTGATGAGCCAAGTCTGCTGGCCGGTCGGGTTCCAGATGGTCCCGGGGTACCACGCCTCGATGAGCTCATACATCCATGAATGGGGCATCATGATGACGAGGAACCTGTCGTCGTAACCTATGCTCTCATAGACCCGATACTCGTTGATGAGGGGGAACCTCTTCACCTTCTCTCTCAGGTTCTTCCCTATCGTGTCATCCACGGCCGTGATGGACCATCGAGTCGGCACGAACTTCCTGTTCTCCTCGAGGCCGAAGGCTCCGACGCTGAAAGCCCTCTGGATCTTGGAGACAGGGATGCCCTCCCGATAGAGCCCGAGCACGGCGGGCACGGCCTTGAGGTCGGTGTCGCTGTAAGCCTTGTCGAGCTTCGCATCGACCTTGTAGCTGGAGAGGTCCATCGTTTTGAGGGGAGCGGAAGGTCCGAAGGGCTGCGTCTCGTCGTCAAGGACAATCCGCCCGAAGGGTCTCTTCGTGAATTCCACCTCGACATCGGTGACCATGGTGCTCAGGGCGAGTTCCCTCGTCAGGTCGACGATCCTCCCGCCGTTCTCGACGTCCATGACGTGGACCCGGTGCATCCCCCTGACCAGCTGCGAGCGGAAGGAGACTATGTCCTCAATTGACCTGCTCAGCCACTGCTCCGGCATGTCCAAGATCGCAGTGTCCGCGTGGAATGGCGGGACCAAGGGCCCGACATACACCTTGGGGTACCCGAACCTGCCGACGAACACTCCCGGCGGGGATGACCCATCGATGTTGAATGAGTCGATCAGAGGCTGCGTCTTCATCAGGAAGTCCCATTTCACCATTATCGGGCAGCGCGTCTTCCCGCACAGGAGCTTCGAGCCCCGGCATTGAACACATTGACCTGACGCGGAAGAGTCTTGGGCGGCCGCATCGAAGACTGATTCCAGCCTGGGCTGACTCTGGATCAACGCCAACGCAATCGCGGCGCGGGCATAAGAGGCTGACGGGTGGTGCGGCGAAACTTGCGGGACAGGGTTCACGGTGGCGGTCCGTGTCGGACGCGGGCACGCGGCCCAATCGGCTGCCGGGACTATGCCACTATCCTTCCTTGCGAGACCAATCTCTTCCCGTCCACCTCGAGTGTCGCGTTGTTGAGGAATGCGGGGGTCCCGAAAGCGCTACGGTTGTTGCCGCCAAGCTCGGAATTGTCACCGATGCCAATCGTGACCACGCCCTCCACGATGCTGTTCTCCAGGAACCCGCATTTGGCGGCGGGATTTAAGCCCACTTGCATCCATCCTAGCTGGTCGGCGCCCTTCTTCCTCTTTTCCTCCGTGAAGAACATCTTGAAGACATCGAGGTGCTCGTCCGCGTCGACCTTCCTCATCCTCCCGCCCTCGAACTCCCAGCTCAGCGCCCTTATCAGATGACCGGCCTGAGGGATTGGCAATGTGGAGACCACCTTTCCCTCGCCGCTGCCCTTCTTCAGCGCGATGGCGACCGCCCCATCCGGGAGGGAAGCGTGATAGCTCGACCTGACCCCCTTCCTCGGCCTTATCTCTCCGTTCGAGAGGGTCGGCGTTGCGCTTTGAAACTCGAACTCGAAGTCAGTTCCCCGGGGTGCGGTGACCCTGCCCTTCCTCGCCCGCGATAGCGCCCTGGCGACCGGTTCCCCTTTCGTCCTTATGAGCTTGGGGTCCACCGCCATGGCCTGCAGCGATGAGCTGTGCCACTCCCCGTAATCGAAGCCATAGGTGCGCGCCCTCGCCTCCGTCACTCTGGAAATCGACAGGTCGAGTGTGGGCACATTCCTCTTCTCAAATGGCTTGTACGTGGCCGTGGCCCCCTTATCGTTCGCCGCCCACCTCTCAGGAGGTATGTCCCTCATCCTGCTGGGGTCCCGGGGGCCTTCGATGTACACCTGTGCGGTGGAAGCCCTGAGGAATGCTTGCCCCAAGGTTGACGGCGACTTGAGCCAGCTCGCAGGGAGGTTCAGCAGCGCGTCGTACCAGATGTCGTCTGAGTCCAGGGAGATAACGGTGTCCGCCCCCGCCCTCCTCGCTGCCTTCACTATCTCCTTGGCGAGCGGAAGCATGTGCTCCGTCGTGTGCACGCCAAGAGAGTCCTTCTTACCCAGCCTGATGCAATCCTTCACAATCCTGTCCGCGACGATCCCGTAGTCAATGTCCATACCAATTCCTCCTCACGGTCCGGGGAGCGCTCCGCGACTACTTAAGAATGCACGGCGGATCCGCGAATGTCCCGAGACTTCTCATCTGGCGGCGAACAGGTGGTACTTCTGGCTCGCGTCGGACAGTTCCATCTCTATTCGCTTCGCGATCAGCTTGTCCGGATGCCTGATGGCGGGAACCCTCTGCGCGATGTCCTCGAAGCCCTTGAACGGCCCCTTCTTCCTCTCCTCCAGGACCATCCACATCGTCTTCTTCCCCAAGCCAGGCAGCAGCTCGAGCATGTGAAACCTCGTGGTTATCGCCTGCGCCTCGTTGAAGAACCTGACGAACCTCTCGGCCTTCTCGATGACAATCTCGTCGATGATGAACGGGAGCTCGCTCTGCGCGGCGTTCGTCAGCTCCTCCCAGCTCACCCTCCTCTTCACATGGAGGATGACATCCCTCTTTTCGATGTCCTTGCCTATGTAGGCCCTGTCACCGGCGGTGAGTGTGACGTTTTCCTTCGGCGTGAGCTCGAACAGTTTGAACTCGTCCTCGCCCAGCGCATAGGCCACGGGCTCGCGATAGGACCTCGAGCGGTCGGGATGACCCTGAGGCAAGTGGTCGAGGATGCGAACGTAGTCTTCCAAGTCAATCCCGACCTCACAGGTACTTGGCGACTATCTGCAGAACTCGATCCGTGTCCTCCTTAGACAGGGCGAACCGTTCCTTCGCGAGGATCGCCCTCACGTCGTCGGGGTGATTCGGGAGGATGTCGACTATCTTGATCGCGTTGGAGAGGGTCATCATCGGAACGTCCATCAGCTCCTTGACCAGCTCCCTGGCCTTCGTCACGCCGAGCCTCGCGAAAAGCTGCGTGTGCTGCAGTGCGGACTGCTGCTCGGGGGTGAGCGATGGCCGCGTGTCCTTCTCCTTCTCCAAGAGGTTCTTGACCTCTGCCAGCGACAGGTACTCCTCTTCCATGCTATTCCCTCCTCAGGCCCGCTTGAGGTGCTCGGGCAGCGCGATCGCCTTCTTGATCTTCCCGCCGAACCTCACGTCAATGACATACGCCCTGCCCCTCTTCTCCACCACCTTGCCTGTCAGGCCGTGGAAGCGCTTGTGGGGCTGTCCTTTGTGCACTCCCGAGTCGATGATTATTGAGACCTTGTCCCCTTCCTCGAAACGCTGGAGCGCCCTCGTGATCGGGGAGAGCCCGCGCTGTCTCGCCCTCTTGCGGAACTTCTGGCGGGTCTTCCTCATTATGCCCTTCGACGCCTTCACCATGGTCTATTCCCCGTCGTGGACCTCTAGCACGTCCAGCTCCAGCACGTCGCAGGGAATCCCCAGGACCCCGGCGAGGCTCGGCTCCGTCCGTCCTTGGTCGCCATGGACCAGCTCCTTGACGTAGCTGCCAGCCTCGGCGCGGATAACTAGCTCGAGAAGCGGTCCTTCGAGCATCGTCATCTCGATGCCCTTGATCCACCTCTCTCGCACCTTGTCCGCCCTTCGATGGGATACCCTAATCGGGGTTCTCTGCGCGACTGGTGAAGCGAGTAATGATGCAATCCCTCTTTTAACCTTTTCCTCGTCGATCGGAGAGCTCAGGCGGATGAGGATTCGGTACGTCTTATCGCACGTTCTGTCCTTCAGCGCGACGACCTCTTTCCTGTTCGTGAACCTGAGGTCCGAGACCTCGACGGTGCTTGAGGAGTTCACCGCGATCTCGACCTTGACGAGGTCGATGCTCCGCCTCCTGGGATTGAGTATCTCCACGATGAAGGGCCTGCCGCGCCCCAGCATCCTCGCATCGATGTCTTCCCGCCCGAGTCCGTGGAGCGCATGCCCGGTCCCGCCAGACTGCTCCATGACCACCTTGGCGATCACCTCCTCGACGCTCGACTCGTACATCTTCCCCTTGCCGCCGCAATGCTCGCAGCCCTTACCCTGACACCGCCTGCACGGCCACTTCGTTTGCGGGATCCCGCGCACCAGCTTCCTGTACCGCCCGTAGATGAAGAGCGACGTGACCTGGAGCTGGACGACGTCGAAAGCGGTGTCTATCAGCGCAACTACGTCGGGGTGCTCGAACTCTGCCGGCCTGCCGGCGAGAGACTCGATCCTCTTGCCGACCTCGCGATTGATCTCCGTTTTCAAAGGTTCGGCGTGCGCCGAGCCCACCGCCGTCCAAAGCTCCTCCTCCCGCGCCGCAACATCCGGTGCGATGCGGGACCCGATCAGAAAAGACCGCCACTCCCAGCCCTCAAGCGACTTGAGGACGAGGGCGACGAACTTGTCGACCTCGGTTACGAGGCCGTCGCAGAGCCAGCATCGCTCCGGCTCTTGTAGCTCCAGCGCTGGACGCAGAATGGCCCCGCGCTCCTTGTTCGACATGCCGTGGCCCAAATGACCCGCGAGCCGTCCGACACAGGAGCCGCACAGCTGGCGGTCACCCAGCTCCTTCCATGAGATGTCCTTGATCGCTTCCTCGAGCGGGAACTGACCTTCCTTCACGCCAGCCGCAAGCCCGGGCATCCTATTAAGTTCACGCAAAGCTCAAGACTGGGACCACGACCGCAGCGCAATCCGGTGCTCCGGCTAGGCAACGATAGCTTTCGCGCTGCGAGCCAACACGACAAAAGGCTCCGTGCCCCGCGCAGAGCGTCGCTACTTCGTGACGTAGATCTCGATGCATGAGACGTTCACGGTCCCGCCTTCCTCCCTGGGGAGCTTCTCCGTTGAGATCTGTATGTCCCTTATCTTCGAGTCCGGCACGAACCGGTTCTTGACTATCTCGGCGACGTCGACGGCCCTGCTGATGCTCCTGCCTCTGGCCCTGATGACCACTTCTGAAGAACCGCTGTTGAACTGCGTCATGACTGCGAGGACGTAGTTCATCGTGGGCTTCTTGCCGATGTAGACTATGTTCTCTTTGTTCTCTTCTGCCATGGTCCTCCTCCCTTGGCTCAGTTGGTCATTTCGCGCGACCTTATTTAACTGTCGCCTAGGTGGTTATCATCGGCGGCATTCAGGAGGGCATCTTTCTCCCTGGAGCGATTGTCGCGGGTTGGCGGCGGAGAGGCCGACTCGAAACCCGTCCTTCCTTATTTCTCCACGCGGGCCGGTTCCGGTGATGCAGAGGACCCATCGAGAAACCTATAAATACACACGCGCCAATGGGAAAGGCTGAGAAGAATGCCGAAGGACAAGAGCGAAGGATTCCACTCAGCGGCGGGGCTCATCAGGTACTTCGATCAGGAAGACGAAAAGGCGCTTAAGGTGCCGCCTTGGGTCGTCGTGTTCCTCTGCATTTTCATGTCCGCCGCGGTAATCATCGCGACTTGGCAGTGGCCGACCTGATCGAGTTCGGTCTCGGCGGCTGTCCAGTGTGTTGGAGTATGAGCGCATCTTCTGATACCGCAATGGTAATAAACGCGCCTGCTTAGGGAATCTCGACAGCAGGAGACGCTCGATTTGCCGGAAGAAGATACCCCCGAAGACGACTTCTATTTGAGGATCCCCGTGGAGTTGAACATGGGCGAGCTGCTCCTGGACGAGCACATCAAGAAGGGGCAGGGCGACAGGACAGCCATCCACTATCTCGACAATACCTTCCCTACTCATGGTTGAAGAAGAACGCCAACAAGGCGACGAACGCGTTCGAGTACCTCGGCCTTGAGATCGAGAACCGGTTCATGATCCTGCTTCACGACAGCCCGGAGTTCGTCGTGAGCTTCCCGGCGGGCACTGGGGCCGCCACAAGAAGAGCGCGAAGGTCATGCAGGGGGATTGGCTGGCGACCGGGGACATTTACTCGCGGGACAAGGATGGCTACTACTACTATCAGGGCAGAGGCGATGACATGCTCAAGGTCGGCGGGATATGGGTCTCGCCTGTCGAGGTGGAGAACGCAATCATGGAGCTGCCCGAGGTCTTCGAGTGCGCGGTCGTGGGGAAGCATGACGAGCAAGGGCTGGTCAAGCCGAAGGCGTTCGTCGTGCTGAGGTCGGGGCAGAAGGGGGACGAAGAACTGACCAAGAGAATCCAGGATCATATCAAGACCCGGCTGGCCCCTTACAAATACCCCCGGTGGGTCGAGTACCTGCCGGAGCTGCCGAGGACGGCCACGGGGAAGATACAAAGATACACGCTGCGATTCTAGGTCGCAACGGCGGTCGACCGAATCGACGTCGAGTGCATGGTCGATTCCGCATGTAGGGACTCCTGATTCCTTTCGTGTCCCCCGCGCGAAACGCGTGAGGGGCAATCTATAATTGGCGTTCACCGATGCCCGGTTCATGGGATACAAATATGCGGTTCTCGGCTCAGGGCGTCAGGGAACCGCCGCAGCATACGACCTTGCAACGCATGGCGGTGCCGACTCGGTTCTACTGGGCGACTTCGATCTGAGTGCAGCGAGATCCGCTGCAGAGCGCGTCAACTCCCTGGCCGGGGGGAAGGTCGCCCGAGCCTCGAAGGTCGATGCGAGTAAGCCCGAGAGCGTGCTGCGATTCCTGAAGGGCGTGGACGTATTCTTGAGCGCGGTGCCTTACTCCTTCAACCTCTCGCTTTCCAGAGTCGCGGTGAAGGCGAAGGCGTCGATGGTCGATCTCGGCGGGCACACGGGGATCGTGAGGAAGCAGCTCAAGCTGGACTCTCCCGCCAGGAAGGCTGGAATCGCCATCGTGCCCGATTGCGGGATGGGACCAGGAGCGAACATCACTCTGGCGGTGAAGGCTATTCAGATGCTCGACAAAGCCGATGAGGTTCGGATATACGATGGCGGCCTCCCTCTCCGACCCAGACCGCCATGGAACTACTCGCTCTTCTTCAGCGTCGGCGGTCTGACGAATGAATACACAGGCACTGCGACATTCCTCCGCGGCGGGAAAATGGTCGAGGTGCCGGCCCTGACGGAGCAGGAAGAGATTATGCTCCCATCCCTGGGTCCGCTCGAGGCGCGCGTCACCACCGGCGGTCTCTCCACAATGCCCTGGACCTACGAGGGCAAGTTGCGGGTGCTGGAGAACAAGACGCTGCGGTACCCCGGTCACTGGGCCCGAATGGAAGCGTTCGCCGACCTCGGCCTGTTCTCGGAGAAACCTGTGAAGATAGGAGGAAGCAGAATCGTGCCGCGCGATGTGTTCCATATGCTGTTCGAAGCACAGGCCTCGGACCCTGAGGCACAGGACGTGGCGGTGATCCATGTCGTCGCACGGGGATTGAAAGGCGGCAAGTCCTCTTTGGCTGTCGTCGACCTGATCGACAGGTACGACGAGAAGACCGGGTTCAAGGCCATGGAGCGGCTCACCGGCGGGCACGCCGCAATCGTGGCGGCGATGATCGCACGGGGCACTATCCAAACTGGTGCGCATTCAGTGGAGAGCGCGGTTCCGCCAGAGGAATGCATCCGCGAAGCGCGCAAGCGGGGAATCGCCGTGACGGAGAAGGTAGAAGGAATCTGAGTCCCATCTCAGTTTCTCGAGCTCAAAGAGCGTCTGCTGGACGAACCCATTTTATAGGAGCAGCCCCCATATCCAGCCGCCCGGAAGTGGGCATGGGGAGTCGGGGAAATGTCATCGAAGATGTTGTTATCGATCTTTGCGGTCGCGGTGCTGATTGTTGCGGCGTTGTGCGTCGGGCTGTCGAGGAGGGACAGCGACTTGGTTTCATCTCCTCCGGTGAATCCTCAGCAGGATGGCACTCCCCCCTACGAACAGACAAACGCGAGCGCTGACCCGTCGACGATATGGGTGGAGACCTCCCCTCCGGACCGCATTCCCAAGGAGAGCACCCTGACGCTGACGCTCGATGGTCTCGGGGTGCCTGTCAAGGAGTACCGGCCGCAGGACACGATGTTCCTCATCGACGCCTCCTTGAGCATGATGGATAACGACCCGTACGATCTCAGACTGGAGGCGGCGAAGCACTACGTTGACCTCCTCAACAGCTCGGACAGGGCCGCTGTTGTCTCATTCAATTACGATGCGACGCTGGTGGGAGGGGACCACCTGAGCTCGAACTTCCCCCACATCAAGGCGAACATTGATTCGATAACCCTCGCTGGCTGGACGAACCTGTACGACCCGATTCGTATATCGACCGACGAGCTGATTGGACGCGGCGATGATTCCCACGTTTGGCTGGAGATACTCTTGACTGACGGTAATGACACGACTTTCCACACCGGCGCGCAAATCCTCAGCCAGGCGCAACGGGCTGCCGACAACAACATCACGATCTTCACTGTCGGGCTCATAGGCAGAGGCGGCGTCAACGAGTCAATCCTGATGGACATCGCGAACGTCACGAACGGCGAGTACATCAGGGCGGAGAACGCGAGCGTCCTCGATCAGATATACGAGGAGATCAGCCAGATGGTGAAATATCCGGACACCGCTGGCCGCGACAACAACGTCGACGCGATCTTGCCGGACTACCTGCGCTACGTCGATGATAGCGCGGTGCCGATGCCAGACTTCGCAGGCATGTACGGGGGAGCATTCCATCTGATGTGGAACTTCTCCAAGCTCAAGATCAACGAGACCTGGACCGCCACTCTCAACGTCACCTCGAGCATCCAAGGTGTGCACCTCTATGCGCTGTCCTATCCGGACACGATGGTCACGTACACGCGGTATGACGACACTCGCTTCAGCGTCTCGTTCCCTGAAACGTTCATAGATGTGATAGGCGCCAGCCCGCCGAACGCCGAGGCCGGAGGACCGTACATGGGCTACGAGGGCACGGCTGTGACGCTGGATGCGAGCGGTTCCAGCGACCCCGACAACGATTCGCTGATGTACCGCTGGGACTTCGAGGACGACGGAATCTGGGACACTCCCTGGATGACGGACGCAACGCTCGCGCATGTGTGGGGCGACGATTTCGTCGGGAATGTTGCCCTGGAGGTTTCGGATGGGAACTTCACAGACACCGACACCGCGAATGTCACGATCCTCAATGTACCGCCAACGATACTTGACGTGCGGGCCGTCAGCGTCGCGAACGTCACTCTGCGAGTTGCGGGCGAGAAGTGGCACGACGTCACGCTGACGCTGTTCAAGGACGGGAATGAGACCGCGAGCGTCGGGGTGACGAGATACCCTGGTTCACCTGACGAGCAGACCGCAACTATCGAGAACATGACGATTGACCTCACGGGCGCATTGTCAGCGGTTGTCGTCTACACGCCGATGGACGACCCGATCAACGGGCAGGTGTGGGGCTCCACACCCGCGTGGCTCATCCTCACCGCAAAGGACGGTTCCGAGGTGCGCATCCACCACGAGTTCAATGTGCGGCACAATGATACCTGGGTGTGGACCGTCACCGACCTGAGGGTGTTCCTCGTTGGCCTGCCCATAGAGTTCAGCGCATCGGCGCACGACGTGGGGAGCGACGACCTTTACTTCATGTGGGATTTCGGGGACGGGCGGAACCTCACGACTGTTACCTACAACACCGGAGTGGGCCCGGATCCATATCCGAGCCCGGATGTGAACCCGATAACTGCCACATCCAATGTAGTAGTCACATATCCGGTCGCAGGGACCTACACCGTGACATTGACAGTGACGGACGACGATGGCGGCTCGACGACAATCTCTATGACAATCGAAATGGGATGAGGTTCCTGACTGCTACCGGCGAAGACCCTCATGGTTCTCGAAGAGATTGACACGATAGCCACGCCGGCGGCGTCCCGAGGATATCCGTCCCGGAAGGACTCTGGGTAGGCCTAGGTCGGACCGTAGACAAGTCCAAGGGTTGAAGGGCGGGATTGAAGCGTTCGATCGATCACTCGGTCGAGAGTCCAGCGAGCCAGGACCTCGCTTCAGGATGGTCGTCGATCATTTCCCCGGTCTTATGCCACCTTTGATTGCTCGTGAGTGTCTTGAGGAGACAGGCTGCAAGCCACTCCTTGAATCCATCCCTGCCCCCTAGGGAAGTGTGGGCTGCTCGCGGCAAGCCTGATCCTGAGTCCAGCGCTCTCGAGCGTCATGGCGGTCTCGGGTCAGAGATAGCTGTTGTCTGCGATTGGGAGCAGAACGCCAAGGTGAATCGGACTTACCTTTCCCACGGGTCAAGCGCCCAGGGCAGGATTCGAACCTGCGAGGCTTTGCGGCCAGTAGCTTGCTCGGTGCCGCCGGATTTCGGCTCGACACGCTCGAAGCTACCGCCTTGACCGGGTAAAGCGACTTGGGCACCGCCACGTGGCGGGCGGCCAATCATTTCTTGACGGAAACATCCGACACGAAATGCAGGCTCATTCCCGAACAAACCACCTTGCTGAAGTCAACCAGTCCGGGCTTCGGCGCCGTATTCCATACCAAATCGAATTCAAGGTTCCGCGAATCGTACCTACGTGCGCGTATCATGTCCAGCTCTGCTCCGCACAGATCCGAGTGAAATCTCTTCTTGATTTTCCCAATCGATTTCCGATGACGGTCGAGGACATCTATCAGATTGAGGTTCTCCCTGATCTGATGTAGACACCCCAGTTTCGGATCATCCCAATTGAACTCGATCGAGGATATGTCCCTGAAGCTTATCTGCATCCTGCGCCGTTTGAGGTCGATGTGTCCGTCTTCGACATCCCATCTCGCTATATAGTCCAGGAGAAGGTCGATGCTCCTGTGCTCGAGCGACAGTTCATTCGATATGACTCTCGCGTCATGAAACCCGAAGACTTCATTGAAGATCTCCAAAAAGTCCTTGTCCGATGATTCGAGCTTTTGACCAATCGGTATCTTCACCCCGTCGAACCACTTGACCACTTCCGGAGACCTGTCGGATACCGCCTCGAAGACCTCGCCGCGACCGAGAAACTCCCCCGGTGGCGGCTTCGGTTCGAGGATGACTCTGTTTCTCGCCTCCTCGTCCTTGACACGCCATAGACTGACGAGCACAGGCAGCCCGAGGGGTCTCTTGGATTGGCCGAACAGCTCATTGATCGGGTTCATTTCGATGCCGATCACCAGAAGGTCTTCGGTTTTGTAGTTCAGCCCAAGGTGCAGATTCTCGTCCAGATGGAGGAAAAAGGCTCCGTCTTTCTCCTTGATGACCTCTGTGACGGTCCCTATCAACCGCAAACCTCCTATGGTGATCTCGCCGTGTCTGAACTTGACGACGACACGCTTCCCCCTGAAATCCGTGTTCCCGCCCTGCAACGAAATCAGGCCCGCCCTGAATCCATCACTGTCCAACCAAGGATGAGTATATCAAAGCTTGGCGTCGCTGGCAAGCGTTTTCCGTCGTGGGAATGCGAAATCCTAGACCGGTCCTTTTGAAATCGGCACGCGTCTTCGCAGACAGAATCGGGGGAGCGCCCAGGGCAGGATTCGAACCTGCGAGGCCTTTCGGCCAGTAGCTTGCTCGGTGCCGCCGGATTTCGGCTCGACACGCTCGAAGCTACCGCCTTGACCGGGCTAGGCTACCTGGGCACCCGCGCCCGCAATCCCCGCCAATCTCTTAACCGTATCGCCCGCAGGTATTTTCTACCGCCACTGCATCATCGATGACGATGAAGGTCGTCGTGGAATTCTTTCCCCAGAGGCGGGAAATCGTCATGGACCTCCCCGCCCGATCGAATGGCCACGATTTGATGAAATCACTGCTCCTCGCCCCCGATGTCCACATCCTCGTGCGCGATGACGTGCCGATTCCGATTGACGAGGAACTCAAAGAAGGGGACCGCGTCCGCATAATCGCTGTCGTTTCTGGCGGTTGAGCGCATCACTGGCGTCAATGGTGGACGGCTCCTCCGCAAATGTTTATCTACAACAGAGGTTTCCGAATCAAATCGTATGCAATCAGATGAGAGGGCGATGCTGGATGCTCTAGGCATCGCCTCGGTCGACGAGCTGTTCAAGGACATACCCGAGAGCGTCAGGATCAACGGCCTAACGCTTCCCGCGGGAATCTCAGAGGCTGAGGTTGTCGCGAAGGTCAGGAAGGTTCTCGGGGCCAACAAGACCCCGGAGAAGCTGCCCTCGTTCCTCGGAGCGGGAATCTACGATCATTTCATCCCTGCGGCGGTGAGGGCGATACAGTCGCGGTCGGAGTTCTACACCAGCTACACCCCATACCAACCCGAGATCAGCCAGGGCGTCCTGCAGGCGCTCTTCGAGTACCAGAGCATGATGTGCGAGCTGACAGGCATGGATGCCGCGAACACGTCGATGTACGACTGGGCGACCGCCCTGGGCGAGGCCGCCCTGATGGCGCACAGGATCCACGGCGGCAAGGAGTTCGTCGTTGGCAGGGCGATGGGGCGCGAGAGGCTGCAGGTCCTCAGGAGCTACGCCTCCGGGGTCGGCCTGAAGATCAAGATGGTCGAGTTCGACGCGAACACCGGACAGCTCGACCTCGATATGCTGAAGTCGCAGGTCGGACCGGATACCTGCGGCGTTTACTTCGAGAACCCGAACTTCTTTGGTGTGTTCGAGGAAAAGGTGGACGAGATCAGGAGTCTGGTGCCCTCCGTCCTCGTCGTCGGCGCGAACCCCCTTTCACTCGCAATCACCAAGCCGCCGGGCGAATACGGCGCCGACATCGTCATCGGGGAGGGACAGGGCCTCGGGAACCCGCCGAGCTACGGCGGTCCCCTCCTCGGAGTCTTCGCCGTCAAGAAGGAGCACATCAGGGCTATGCCGGGCAGGATCATAGGCATGACGAACGACGCGAAGGGAAAACGAGCATTCTGCATGACCCTCCAGACCAGGGAGCAGCACATCAGGAGGCAGAAGGCGACCAGTAACATCTGCACGAATGAAGCCCTCGTCTCCATCGCGTCAACCGCTTACATAGCCGTCCTCGGCGGGAGAGGGCTCAGGAAGCTCGCGGTTGAGAACATGACCGCCGCCAGGGACCTGGCCAGGAACATCAACCACCTGAGGCGCTTCAAGGCCCCGATGTTCAAGAGCGCTCACTTCAACGAGTTCACCGTCCGCTCGAAAATCCCCTACTCGCGCGTGCACAGGGAGCTGCTGAGGCGGGGCCTGCATGGCGGGCTCTCCCTCGAGGACAGGTTCCCCGAGCTGGGACACGTCGCCCTGTTCGCGACGACCGACGTTCACGGAGAGAACGAGAGAGAGAGGATCATCAAGGCGCTGGGGGCGATTGAGTGAAGTACCGGCAGGCGTACTTCGACGAGCCGCTGCTCTTCGAGAAGTTCGACGGAGAGACGGAGCCGCTGCCGGAAGGCCTCGTCCCCAAGGCGCTTGAGCGCAAGTCCCTCGAGCTGCCGAACATCCCCGAGAACGACGTCGTGAGGCACTTCGTCAGGCTCTCCGAGATGAGCTTCGGCATCGACACGGGATTCTACCCTCTGGGCTCCTGCACGATGAAGTACAACCCCAAGTTCACGGAGGAGCTCGCGGCGCTGCCGGAGGCTTCGAGGATCCACCCCTGCCAGGACGAGTCGACGGTCCAGGGCGCGCTCCGCCTGATGTACGAGCTTCAGCAGATGCTCAGGTCGATCGCGGGCATGGACGCCGTCACCCTGCAGCCCGCCGCTGGAGCCGCCGGCGAGTTCACCGGGCTCCTGTTGGCCAAGGCGTATCACGAGGACAGGGGCGAGCAGAGGACTCAGGTAATCGTCCCCGACACGGCCCACGGCACCAACTTCGCGTCAGCCGCGATGGCGGGCTACGAGGTCGTGGAGATACCGAGCAAGGAAGGCCTGGTGGACCTTGACGCCCTGAAGACCGCCCTCAATTCGAAGACGCTCGCCTTCATGCTCACCAACCCGAACACCCTCGGCATCTTCGAGCCGGAGATCCTGGAGATAGCGGACACCGTCCACGATTCAGGCGCCCTCATCTATTACGACGGCGCGAACCTCAACGCGATCATGGGCAAGACCTCACCAGGCAGGATGAACTTCGACATTGTCCACTTCAACCTGCACAAGACATTCGCGACCCCCCATGGCGGCGGCGGGCCCGGCGCGGGCCCCGTCGGCGTGAAAGAGCCCCTCGAATCATATCTGCCCGTGCCCGCAATCAGGCAGGACGGCAACGAGTTCAAACTCGACTACGACAAGCCCAAGACGATAGGCAAGGTGCACTCGTGGTACGGCAACTTCGGTATGTTCGTCCGCGCCTACGCGTACATCCTGCGCATGGGCGGGGACGGGCTCACGAAAGCGTCCGAGCGGGCGGTCCTAAACGCGAACTACCTCAGATTCAGACTGCAGAAGGTCCTCGACTTACCTTACCAGGAACTCAGGAAGCACGAGTTCGTGCTGAGCTGCGCGAAGCTCAAGGAGAGGGGGCTGAGGGCGGCGGACGTTGCGAAGAGGCTCATGGACTTCGGCTTCCACCCGCCGACTGTCTACTTCCCCCACCTGGTCGACGAGGCGCTGATGATAGAGCCGACCGAGACCGAGAGCAAGGAGACGCTGGACTCCTTCGCGGATGCGATCGATGAGATCCTGGCCGAGAGTCCGGACGTGCTGAAATCCGCACCGCACAACACGGCGGTCTCCCGCGTCGATGAGGTCCTTGCGGCGAGGAACCCGATCCTGAGCTGGCGGATGTGGCAGGAGCAGAAGAAGGCTGGCGGCGAAAAGCCGCAGTAGCCCATCTAGAGGATTCCGAGACTGCTGATGAGCTTCTTCGCCCAAGCGAGTTTTCGCAGCTTGACCTCGGGGTTCTCGTCCTTGGGGCTCGGGTGCTCGAAGTCGAAGCCGAGCAGCCGGATCTTCGACGCGCCGAAGTGTTTCGCGAGGAACGCAGCCCTGTCCCCGTCCGTGAACCCGCCGAAGTCGTAGACTCGGGAGAACGGGCGGCTCTGGGTCGTGGCCATCACACGGCCTCTGAACAAAGGTGCCCAGCGACGGATTGCGGGGATGTTGTCCCCGTGAGCGTGGATCACCACGATAGCTCCTTTCACGTTCGCCTTGATCTGGTCCTTCACATCGCCGTCGAGGTCGGTGACTACTATGTCTGGCCCGAAGCCGGCCTGCATCGCGACGCTTGCGGCTTCATCGGCCGCGATCAGAATCCCCTCGTGCCCCGCAATCTCGTCCTTCAACGAAGGTCCATTCCCCGCCACGAAGACCTCCTGGCCTCCAAGCATCTTCCCGAGAACGCGTGGCCCAATCCTATCGCCCGCCAGAGTCTCATCCAATATCCGTGCGGCTCTCTCATCAGCCTCGCGGCTGTAGCCGAATTCCCTCAGTATATCGAGATAATGCGGCTCCCAGTCCTTGAATTCCATGACAGACACGCCTTCTCAGTGCCGCCACGTATCCTCAGAGGGCACTTCTCGCTCGCTCGTGCGGTAGGAGATCATCCCCGCCACCGCAATGAAGATCGCGAGGGACGTGGCGATGAGTATCAGGGTGAGGCTGCTCGACGGGTTCTTCATGCCTAGCCAAGCAGATAGGACGTCGAACGCGGCGAAGAAGACGAACCCCATCGCTATGAAAGTCCCCGCCACAACGAACACGTGCTTGGGCACCTTGCCCTTCCTGAAGTACGCCGTGGCGACCCTGCCCCCTTCGAATATCAGCATGGCGAGGACGAACCACCAGAGGGACGTCGCGGCGAACTGGACGAACTGCCGGCCCAGCGTCATGCCGGGGATGCTTGCGGCGTCGACGCCGTTGAATATCCCCCAGAGGACGATGACGAACGCGACGCTCGTGAAGATGATCGAGACGTCCCCCGAAGCGATGTTGTTCTTGAAGTTCTCGTAGCCCTCGTTGAGCCTCCTCCGCCATTCGCTCGGGCTCCCCGAGACCCCCGACGCGAGGAAGATCAGATAGAGAGCAATAGCGCCTCCTGCAATCGATGAAGCGTAGGTGGGGCTGACGAAGTAGAGCGCGCTGAAAATCAACATGGCGAGCCCTATGGGGAAGAGTATCTTTCGCTGGACGCGCCTGTTCTTCAGCGCCTTGGCGAGCATGTAGTAGGTGTTCTCGATCGCGGGGGACTGGCGGATGAAGACCCGCCTCACGTGGTCGACCCTGATCCTCGACGCGATCATGGGGAAGATGTACTCGTCCTCGGCACCGTCGCTGACCAGGAATGCGCCAGACGGCCTCGTCTCCTCGATCACCTGCTCGAGCTGCCCCGTCAGGATGCCGTCCGAGATCGTGCCGACCCGGACATCGCCAGTGATCGTCGCGACCTCGGCCTCCTTGCCGGACTTAACCAGCTCGTCATAGATCGAGATTGCGGTGAGGATCGTATTGACATCAGCGTCCTCGGGGTCCGCGAGGCCGAGCTTCATCGCGGCGTTGAGGTTCTCCTCCCTCCCTATGAGAGGACCCTTGATTCCAGCCTTCACGCCGACGTCGTCATCCCTGTCCACGCAGAGAACGAGAGTCCTCATCGTGAGTTACCAACTGATGGCGGGCTATTTCAAATTTGTTGTGTGGTTCTGAAACGGTTGCAGCGGCGGGAAAGAATAATATCGAAGCATGCGCTTCAAGGTGCGACATGCCTGAAGGTAACGACGAGCCCACGGTCGAGTGCCCGAACTGCGGGGCGCTGGTGCCAGTCGGGGCACCGCGATGCTTCATCTGTGAAGAGCTGATGCCAGAACCCGTTAAAGCAGAGGTGAAGCCGCCGGAGCTCGCGCCTGAGGAGCTGCCGCCGGTCGAGAAGGTGGAAATCGAAGCGCCACAGCCCGTTCAGGAAGAAGCGGTGAAGCCGATCGCGGAACCGGTCGTGGAGAAGCCGCCAGAAGAGATTCGCGCTCCAGTCGAAGAGGTCATTGAAACAGCTCCCGCGAAGCCGGCATCGACGGAGGAGAAGGTCGCGAGGCTCAAGGCGGCTTATGAGGATGGAAGGATCCCGAAAGAAGTCTACGTCGGGAACCTCAGGGCCCTGGGGGTCGCCGTCCCGCCGGAACTTGAGGAGCCGCCGGCTGAGGTGGTGACAACTCCCGAGGTCCAGCCCGAAATCGTGGTCGACGTCCCTCCAGTCGTGGAAGAGGCGAAAGAGAAACCGCCGGAGGAGAGCCATCCCGCAGAAACGACAGGCTTGGACGAGAAGACCGCGAAGCTCAAGGCAGCGTATGATGCCGGCCAGATTCCCAAAGAGGTGTATGTCGAGAATCTGAAAGCCCTCGGGGCGGCGGTCCCCGCGGAGCTGGAGGAACAGCCTGTGAAGGAGGAATTGCCAACCGCTGTCCAACCGGAGGTCGAGGTCACCCCAGTCAAGGAAGAGATTGCCCCGCCGAAGGAGGAGGAGAGACCGGCGGCTGTCGCACCCATCGAGGAAGCCAAGGAGGCCCTTCCCGCTAAACCGAGCAACATAGATAGGAAAAAGGCGAGATTGAAGAAGGCGTACAAGACCGGGAGGATCACGAAGGAGCTCTATATCGACAGCTTGAAGACGCTGGGAGTCCCAGTGCCGCAAGAGCTCGAGGAACCGCCAGCGAAAGAGGAAGAGCCAATGGCGGCTGTGCCGGAGACTCCCGTCGAGACTCCACCCGCCAAGGAAGAAGCCGCGCCTCCAAAAGCGGAGGAGACTGCACCTGTCGAGGCGGCTCTGGCCAAGGAGGCAGGAGAGGTTCCTCCCGCCAAACCGAGCGCCGTAGAGAAGAAGGCGGCGAGGCTCAAGAGAGCATACGAGAGCGGCAAGATCACCAAAGGCATCTACATCGACAGCTTGAAGAAACTCGACGTTCCGCTCCCGCCGGAGCTTGGAGTGGCGCCCGAGAAGGAAGCCGCTCCGGAGGAAAAAACCCCAGTCGAGGTTCCGCTGGCCGAGGAAGTGAAAGAAGAACCTCCCGCCAAACCGTCGGAGGACGAGGTCAAGGCGGCGAGGCTCAAGGCGGCATACGAGGCCGGCACCATCCCTAAAGAAGTCTACGTCGGAAACCTGAAGAATCTCGGCCTCCCGGTTCCGCCAGAGCTTGGGGAACGAGAGGAGGAGATTCCCGCCGAGGTCCCTCAGGAGGAGGCAGCCGTTCCGGAGGTCGCCGAGGAAGCCCCGGCTGCCATCGAAGTCGTCTCCAAGGGAGAGATCGAGGGTCCGGCGAGGTCCTGCAGGGGAGTCGCGATAGCCTCGGCGGGCGGTCTCGTCTACGCGCTCGTCTGGCTCCTCTTCGTCCCGATGCTAGGCAACTCCCTGTCCTTCGTATTCACCGCGCTGGGCGCCGTGCTCATCGTCGTGGGCTACAACATCGCCTCGAACGATGCGGCGGCGGCTGCGAGAACTCGCACGTTCAAGTGCCCGCTCTGTTCAGAGAGGCTTGATGTGTCGGTATCCGAGTGCCCCAACTGCAGGGCCAGGTTCAGCGATTAGCATCAGTAGAGGAGAAGTCCTTCCTCTATCCGACCCATCTCAATCGGCGTGGTCCTGCTCCCCACCGCCGCGCCCTTGCTGTTCGCGACCATGCACGCACCTATCTGCGCGGTCGCGTAGTTGGCGGTGGTTATCGTCGCGGGCACCTTGAGCACGTCCTCCAGCACCTCCTTCTCCTCGTCCCTGATGTGCGGGTGGCAGAGGACGCCCTTGTTCGTCGCGACTGCCGACGACCCCACCGTCTTGATCCCGGCGACGGTCCCCCTCACGACCTCGACGTCCAGGACGTCCCTCAGCTCGCCCAAGAACTCTTTGTCATATCCAGGGTGGACCACCGCACCGTTGTCGTTGCAGAGTATGTTGTTGCCCATCGCGTTGAGCCTCTCGGGCAGAACGAGCACGTTCTTCCCGCCGAGCAGCCTCTCCTCCTTTTCCGTCAGGAAGTCGTTCACGATGATGCCGTGACTGTTCATCCTAACCAGCGCGCCAACGACGGTCGAGCCGCCGATGGTCGTCTGGACGAAATGCACCTCCAGTGCCCTGCTGATCTTCTGCGCCATCCTCTTCGAGACGGTGGACGAGACCACCATCAGGTTCTCGCTCGCCGCGCAATAGACGCCTATGTAGGGGTTACCGACGAAGTCCACCCTCACCAGCAATTAGTGCCCCCTACTCCTCCGAGAGTGAGACCTCCACCAGTTCGTCCTCGAACTTGATCGCCTTCACCCTGATGCGCTTGGGCGGCTTGCCGATGCCCCTGGCCCATATCAGCTCGTTTATCTTGGGGTCGATCCACACGTCCTCGTTCTTCGCCTTCATGTGCTGCATGACGTGCTCGCGTATCGCCTTGATCGCCCTTGCCGCCCTCTTCGTCCTCGGCGCGACCATGGCCTTGCGCAAGGGCACCGTGATTATCCTCTCTTCTTCGGCCAAAGTATCACCTGTCCAGCTTGTTCCTTCTCCAGGTCCGCCTCTTCGGGTGGTGCGTGAACTTCCGGTCGGTCCTCTGCATGACCCACGCGGGCACCCTCCTGTTCTGCTTCACCGCTCTCAGCAACCTCAGCTTCTTCGGACCTGGCCTGTTCTTCGCCATTCTACCGCCTCTCTATCTTGATGTCCCTCTTCTGCGGCATGATGCGCCTGAGGATGTCCCTCAGCGTCGCGTCGTCTATGACCTTGTTCACCCTGCCGCTCTGCGCAAGCACAATGAGCTGGTTCTCGATGTTCTCCGTGACCTCGGGGTAGGCCAGCTCGATCCTGGCTAGCCTCTCCCTGGCCTCGGGGGTCAGTATCTGCCTCAGGATCATCTCCCTCTGGGCCTTGACCTGCTCGTCCTGCTGGTCCCTGACCATCCTCTCGGCCTGGGCGCGCTGGATCTCCTCCAGCCTTCTCCGCCTTATCGCCTCGAGCTCGTCTTCCTCCTCCACGACCTCACCTTGTCTTCCCGAGGTACTTCGTCAGCTCCGGGTTTGTCTTCGCCATTTCCTTCATGATCTCGAATGAGACATTGTCCAGGAGCTTGCGACCCTGAGGTGAGACCACCCGGCCCTGCTTCGTCTTCGCGACCAAGCCGAGCTGCTCCAGCTGGGTGAGGCAGAGGCGGATAATGCTCCTGCTCCCCTTGCGCGGGTGATATGGCGCGGAGCCGTCGTCCCTCCTCCCGCCGAACTCGGCGGAGAGCCTCGAGGGTCCCATTGGACCGAGGATGTATACCTTCCTCAGGACGGCGGCTGACCTGGTGAACCACCAGTCCGGCTGGACCGGGGAGTTCTTTGTGTGCACGCCTGTCTTTGCAAATGGCGCCCACTCTGGAGGTTCAATTTTCGCCTCGTCCTTGAGGTACTTCGCTACCTTCTCGATGAGGAGCGTCGGTGGAACATCATAGACCGTTGTCATGGTGCCAACTCTGGCTTGTTCTACAGACTAAATTTGAGGGACTATATTATCCTTTGCGACTCTCTCGGATTGCCGTTTCCTCCCTCCCAAGCGGCGTGACAGTGAAAACTTCTTATGAACCCGCCTCTTCATCTCTTCGATACCCATGGCGGCTGAACGTCTCAAGACCCACATCCGCGGGCTCGACCAGAGGATTGGCGGCGGCATACCGGAGAAGCACCTCGTGCTCGTTTGCGGGAGGGCGGGGACGATGAAGTCCTCCCTGGCTTACGGCATAATGCACAACGCCGCCAAGAACGACGGCAGGAGAGGCATCTACATCACCCTGGAGCAGAGCAGGGAGAGCCTGGTCGACCACATGACGAGCCTGGGCATGGACCCCAAGAGCATCACGGGCAAAGGGGGCATAATCGTCGTCGACCTCGCCCGCCTCCGCAAGGAGTCGGAGCAGAAGGACGTGAAGGCCCCGATGGACTGGGCAGATGCTATCGTCACGATTGCCAACAACTACAAGCTCAAGTTCGGGTGCAACCTCTTCGTCCTTGACTCGCTCGCCGCCCTCTACTCCATACACGAGTTCAAGAACCCGAGGAACGACATCTTCCTCTTCTTCGACAAGATCAGGGCGCTAGGCATCACGACGATGCTCATCTCGGAGACAACGGAGTCAGACAAGCTCTACTTCGGGATGTACGGCGTCGAGGACTTCCTGGCGGACGGCATCTTCCACATTGACCTGGAACGGGAGGACAGGAACGTGAATCTCTTCCTGAGCGTCGTCAAGATGAGGGCGACGCAGCACGATCGGAGCTACTACCCGCTGATAGTGGAGAATGGCAACTTCGAGATAGTCACGAGCTGAGGAACTTGCGGATCGTCGTGGCGGTAACGGGCGCGTCTGGCGTCGTCTACGGATACAATCTCCTGAGAGCACTCAAGGTCCATGACGTGTCCCTGATTCTCTCTGAGGACGCGAAGACCGTCATCGAGGAGGAGACCAACCTCACCGCCAAAGACTTCGAGAAAACCGCGAGCAGGGCCTATAGGAACGACGACATGGCGGCACCCGTTTCATCTGGCAGCAACAGGCTCGACGCGATGGTCATAGTTCCGTGCTCAGGCACGACTTTGTCGAAGGTCGCGGTGGGGATAGCAGACAACCTGATCACGCGCACCGCCGCGGTCTGCCTCAAAGAAAGGAGGAAGCTCGTGCTCGTGCCCCGCGAGACGCCGGTGAGCCCGATAATCCTGGAGAACATGCTCAAGCTCTCTCGCCTCGGCGTCGTCATCCTACCCGCCTCACCTGGTTTCTATGCCAGGCCGAAGAGCGCGCAGGACTTCGTGGACTTCGTTGTCGCGAGAATCATGGACCAGCTCGGTCTCGAGCAGGAGCTGTTCAGGGGATGGAAGGCGGAATAAGCCCCGCCCTCATTCAGTCCGCGGCGTTCATCTCTTCTTTGGCGGTGGCGGCGGTGGTGGTGCGGCCAATTCCTCGACCCTGTCGAACTCCTTGCGGAGCATGGTCATCTCGTCCGGACCCAGAGCCCCCGGCGTGATCGGGACGATAAACGTTGTCCCGTGCACGCTGCACAGGTCGTTGACCTTCTTGATGAACTTGAACGTCTTGTCGAAGCCGTTCTCCACCACGAGGTACTCTAGGCCGTCAAGAATAATCGCGCCGCCCTTGAAGTCCTTCGCGAAGTTGCTCAGCGCCCTTATGACCTCGAATTCGAGGCGCTTGGGGTCGAGGGTTTTCGGCCCGGGGTTCGTGTCGGAGAGCCAGTACATCTCCACACCCTCCAGCCTGTACTCCTTCACCACCTTCTCCGGGAAAGTCGTGGTCATGCACAGCGTAGGCCTCTCCCGCCGGACCATGCCGAGGAGCCACGAGTAGCTCGTGCCTGGATCCTTGTCTATGACGAGATAATTCAGGCCCTCGTCCAGTGCCCTCAGGCCTGTGTCGCAGTGCGTGCATTTCGTCCTCGCCAGGTCGGCGCCCTCCTTGACCTGCTGGACCTCCCTGCACGTGGGGCACTGCACCGTGATCATCTTCTCCTTCGGGAGCTGCACGGTGATCTTGCGGTGGCACTCGGGGCATTCCGACATCCCGGAGGCGCACAGCTTGTGGTACACCTTCCCGCAACCGCACTTGTATGCGTTGGCGGGGGACTCTATCACCTCGAGGCAGTCCGCGCAGAACTGTGTGGGGACCGGCACCCCTGCCGGCGGTGGCGGCTCTGCCACGCCCGCTCCCTCTTCGTACTCTGGCGGTATGTATTTCGCCTGCCTCAGGTAGATGAACTTCGATGCGAGAGCGCAGCTCAGCGTGAACGTGATGCCCAGACCCCACATCACCGCTCCGCTGATCAAGAGACTCGGGGCCGCGAAAGTGAATATTCCTGGGAAGAAGTAGAACAGTATCAGGAGGATGATGCATATCCTCCCGACCCAGTGCAGCCATCCGATCTTCGCCGCAGCGGGCCTGTAGCGGATCGGGTGCGCGCCTTTGAATTGGAGGAAGTACCTGTGCTGGTAGTAGGCTATCAGATACGCAGCCACGACGACCAGCGCGAACGTGATCTGCGCGTTCTCGAAGAAATCGAACGTGCTGAAGTAGATGCTGTCCGAAGGCGTCGTCGCGGTCGGGCCGTAGCCCTCTTTATCATAGCTGATGGAAAACAGGAGGATGTCGCCAGCCGGCGTCCTTATCATGTTCGCCGAGCCCCTGGAGATGTCGAAGCCAGAGAAGCTGCTGCTGCTCACGGAGTAGGTCACCGTGTTGAACTCGACAAGCCCATGGTAGCTCGAATCGCCCCTGAGACGGAAGTTCCTGATGAAAAAGCCCGGCGCTGAATAACTGCTCGCGTCCGATGTGAAGTTTAGGCGGAACCTCACAGCCTGCCCGGCGTACATGTCGAGCGGGAAGCGGATGGTCGGCCAAGGCTGCGTCCAATCGGTCGGCCATGTGGTATTGTTGAAATAGGGAAAGCCCGCCTCGTTGTTGACGTTGACCCAATTATTGAAACCCGGTTCGGTCGCCACCTGCAGACGGAGCCTGTCCCCAGCCTCCGCCGTGTAGCCCACGTACTCGAACTCCGCGTAGGTCGCCGCAGGATCGGGTTCCGCGTACCTGAGGTCGAAGTAGTCCTTGCTGAAGTTCACCCCGGAAGAGAATGCCGGTCTCGCATCTGACGAGTTCGCAGCGCTGTTTACGAACCCCCAGTGGTCGAAGCTGTTGTTCGCCGCCAGCGGACGGGTCACATAGCTCATCGTGAGGACTTTCTGGAGCCCCACGAACGTAGTGTGCCACCCTTGAACCGAGTTGAACGGCCTCAGGAAGTCGCCGCCGGCTGTTTCCTTGTAGAAGGTCGAGCGGTAGTCCAAATCGAAGACCTTGTGCACCGCATCGGCGAGGTTCGGCTCTGCCAGGGGGAACCGCATCGACCCACCCGTGGTGTTCGCGTTGAAAATGAATCGTATCTGCAGCTTCGTCATGTCTGCCGCAGTCGAGCCGACGAGGCCCTCGGTGCTCCTCTCGACGGGGAACTGCTCCTCGACCTTGTCCGCGGCGCTAATCCGGAGATACCTGTCCGTGAGTCCCCAGCCGTTTGCACAAGAGTTCTCAAGGTAGCGCTGCAGCATGTTGGTGTAGGCGAGCCCCTCACTCGAATCGATCTCGAGGTTTGGGGTGTTCGTTATCGGCTCCTTATTCTCGCATATGAAGCCAGGAGGCATAATCGTGTAGTTCTCGAAGAAGGTCACTATCTTCGACCTGAGGTGGCTGGCCTGCTGGTCGTACAGCGTCCATGTGAGGTGACCGCCGCCATCGAGGTTGCCCAGGCCGTAGACCTCGTAGTCCGTGTCCACGACAAGCCGCCCCGCCATTTGGGCTCGCGCGAGCGGCATGAGCGATGGTGCGACCAGGAACACGAGAACAGTAAGAAGGAAGACCATTCGCCCTGCCCGCGACATGTGAGAAAGATGAATCATACCCGTTCTTATAACCTTTCTGGGCTGACCTTCGAAACGTCCGGATGAACCGCAAAGGTTAATCGCCGGACACCAGATGAAGTGCCGATGATGCCCAAGGACCTTTCGAGGCTGCTTGCGTCCGGATTGGATCTCCGCGAGGAGTACGAGAAGGCCTCAAAGACGCTGGAGTCTATCGGCCTCTCCACCTATGAGGCACGAGGCTACATCGCGCTCGTGGCGCACGGATTCGGGAGCGCCGAGACTGTCGCCGAGACCGCGGGCATCCCCCGGACATCTGCCTATAAGGTCCTCCAGTCCCTCTGCAGCAAGGGGTTCGCCTTCGCCGCGCAGGGAAGGCCGATGATCTTCAGACCAGAAGCTCCCGCCAACATCAAGGAACGCGTCATGAAGCACCTCTCCGACACCTTCGACAAACTCGACGCGGTGCACGAGGTGCTTCGAGACAAGGGCGACCCCCAGCTGGTCTACACGATAATGGAGAAAGAGAGGGTTCTGAAGAAGATAGGCGAACTCATGGACTCCGCCACGGAGAGCTTCATCGTCTCGACGCCGACCTTCTCGGAGATCAGGGAACACCTTCGGAAGAACATCGAGAACGCGGTGAAGCGCGGGATCAAGTTCACGGTCATCACTGCTCCGATGCAGAAGGTCCCGGGAGGGATCGACGTTCACCGGAAGAAGGACCTCATCGCGACTGATGTGATTGCTGACGGACAGACCGCGCTCATCGCCTCGCCTGACCTGAGCGCCTGCGGCTTCACCGACAACGCTTACCTCGCCAAGCACTTGGAGAACTTCCTCCAGATACTCATGGAGCACAAAGGGTGAGCATTTGCGTTCGAGCGCGCGTGTCTTCGATGTCATCGTGATCGGCGCGGGACCTGTCGGGTCGAACGTCGCGGCGATGGTCGCGAAGGAGGGTTACCGCGTCGCGGTGATCGACAGACACAAGGAGAACGAGAGACCGGCGAAATGCGGGGCACTAGTGACGCCGAGGGTCCTTGACCTCGTCGACGCGAAGATGACCGTGATGAATCATATCAGAGGGGCGGTCGTCTGCTCCCCCGGCGGGAGGGAAGTCGTCGTCGACGGGCGGGAGACCAAGGCGGTCGTGCTAGACCGCGAAGCCTTCGAGAACCAGCTGATAACGAAAGCGCGGGATAACGGCGCCGAGTGCCTCTTCGGTGCGACGGCCAGGGCCGCGCGCAGGACCGCCACGGGCAAGGTCGAGGTTTCCGTCCATGGCGTGGACGATCCAGGATACCTATCCTGCCGCATTCTGGTCGGAGCGGACGGGACTGCCGGCGGAGTGCCCGGTTGGTTCTCCATGTCCAAGCCCAAGAAGATGCTCCTGGGCTGCGAGCAGACGATGAGCGGCGTGGATTGCGACGAGCGGTTCGTCAAGTTGTTCCTGGGTCGCGACTTCGCACCCGGCTTCTTCGGCTGGATAATCCCCGGTGGGGGCATCGCGCGCGTCGGCCTCTGCGTCGAGCGGGGGAATGTGAGGGCGAATCTCAAGAAGATGATGATGAAACCCGCCGTCAGGAAGTGCATAGGCCGGGCAGAGCCTGTCCAGTATTCCGCCGGGAGGATACCGATAGGCTTCCCGCAGAAGACCTGCGCTCAGAACATCATGGTCGTCGGCGACGCGGCGTGCCAGGTCAAGGCGACGAGCGGCGGGGGAATCTTCACGGGCCTGCTCAGCAGCACGATCTGCGCGGAGACCGCGATCAAGGCCCTCGAAAAGGAGGACTTCTCCGCCAAGATGATGCGCACCTACCACCGCGGCTGGATGAAGCGGATAGGGAAGGAGCTGAAGAGGGACCTCGCCATCCACGATTCGTTCTCGAGGCTCACGGACAGACAGCTCGAGGACCTGATCAGGCTCCTCGACAAGCCTCACATCATCGACATGGTGCAGCAGTTCGGGGACATCGACTTCCCCTCGAAGGTGGGATGGAGGCTGGTGAGGGAGGAGCCGAGGCTGCTGAAGTACGCGGGGAACGCGCTAAGGATCCTTCTCAGGAGAGGCGGCTAGAGCTGGACCCACTCGCCTTCCATCGGCATGACGCACTCCCTTCCCTCGAGCGCGTCCGCGAGGAGCTTGCGGTTGTCGCCGTGCATTAGCACGACCTTCTCCGGGTCGCATCCCTCGACGAACTTCACGAGATCGTTATGGCCTGCGTGAGCGGAGAAGTCGAACTTCTGGACCTCGCACTTCGGCTTGACCGTGACCCCGCGGATGGCGATCTCCCCCTTCTCCACTAGCCGACGGCCGTTCGTCCCCTCGACCTGGTAGCCTGTGAGGAGAATCGCAGACTTTGCGTCCTCCCTGAGCGCCTCGATCACGTTGATCACAGGCCCGCCGTCGAGCATCCCGCTGGTCGTCACGATCACGTCGCTCTTGAGCGCGCGCTCCAGGCCCTTCCTGCCGCCGACCACGTTGACCTTGTCCATCGCGTCCTTGAGCTTCCTCACGGACCTGACGAAGCCCTTGTGACCGGCGTATATCGAGTTGACGGTCTTCCCCATGCCGTTGAGGGAGGCGTAGAACTTCTCCCGCGCCAGTGTGAGGATGATGTCCTGGGTCCTGCCGACGGCGAATGCGGGGACGATAGCGATGCCCCCGCGCTGGTTCACCTGCTTGATCTTCCTGAGGAAATCCTTCTGCACCTGTTCGCGCGGCGGGTGCTGCCTGCCCGCGTAGGTCGACTCGAGGACCAGGATGTCGCACTTCACCGGCTTCGCACCGAGCACGAGATCGGTCGAGAGCGTGTGCAGGTCCCCGCTGAAAAGCACCGTCTTCTCGACGTTGACCTCGAACATCGTCGCCCCGGGTATGTGCCCAGCGGAGTGAGTGAGGACCTCCACGCCATCGAAGTCGAGGACATCCCCGAAACTGAACGACCTGAACATTTTCCGCGACCGCGCCACATCTTGTCCGTCGAAGGCGGTCCTGAAACCCTCCAAGTCCGCGACCTTGAGGCTGTCCTCCAGCAAAAGGTCCGCTATGTCGAGGGACGGGGGAGTCCCATAGACCTCGATGTCATATGCAGAGGTTATCCACGGGATCATCCCCGAGTGGTCAAGGTGCGCGTGACTGAGGAGAAGCGCGTCCACGGGTGGAGCTTCGATCGGGTACTTAGGCGGGCGGGAAGGAAGCATGCCGTAGTCGAAAAGGAGGGTCTGGGGACCCCTGCGCAGGAGCATGCCGAGTCGCCCCACTTCTGACGCCCCGCCAAGGAACTGGATTTCCATCTATCTCACTCGCATTGAAGACGGGTCCATATTTGACCCTTTACCTCGCGAAGAAGACGCGCTGGCACCTGATCGCCCGCCCCATGCGCTTCGGCCCGAGGAATCGCATCGCCCTCTCCAGGCTGCGGTCGCTCCCGAAGAAGTGGTCGGCGAGCTTCCGGATCTTGACCCCGCGAGCGAGAGCCTTACCCACGAGAGCGCGCCACCTGACTTCGTAGTCGCTCAGGGATGTGCCCTTCATTAGGTGCTCATGAATCGTCTCGCCGGCGATTCTGCCGCAGATCATCCCGGTGTTGATACCGCCGCCGTTTGGCGGCATGACGTGCCCCGCGGCGTCGCCGACCAGAACGACATTGCCCTTCACCGTTCGCGGCACGGGACCCATGATGGGCACGTAGCCGCCGGTGCCGCGCACGGCAGGCAGCTGAATCTTGCGGAGGAAAGCATGGAAAGGGGCGTTTAGGTTCCCTTTGAACCTCGGCCATACTCCCACTCCGACGTTGGCGGTATCACCCTTTGGTATCACCCACGCGTATCCTCCCGGAGCAAAGTTCCCGAAGTACATGTCGCACGTGTTCGAGAACTTGCCCTCGAGTGTCGCGCTCATGGCGGGACTCGACACTGGCCACTCGAGCCCGACTGACTTGGCAACGCGGGAGAAAGGACCATCCGCACCGACTATGACCTTGCCCTCGAACTCTCCCTTCGTTGTGATGACCTTGTGACCGCTGACATCGAGAGCGGTGATGTTCGTCATCAGCTCCGCCCCTTCTTCCACCGCCTGCTCCGCAATCGCCTGATCCATGAGCGCCCTGTTGACAGTGAACCCGCGGAAAGGAAGAGGGTACTCCCGTCCTCCCGGCGCGATTATCCGGATCGTGTCCATGTCGATGAACCTGACAGAATACGGAGCCTTCATCAGGTCCGCCATGTCTGCGATACCGGGGAATATCACCTCCATCTCCGAATTGCTCGCCACGTACTCGCCGCATTGCACCGGGACGCCTATCACCTTGCGTCTGTCGATCAGCAGGACGGAGAGGCCATGCCTCGCGGCGTACCTGGCGGTAGTGGACCCCGCGGGTCCCGCTCCGACGACTATAACGTCGTACGCGGCCTCGCCCCCTGAAGGTGGAATATCGACTTCATCCCAAGAAACCTATACTTCACGTCCTCGAACCCTGCCTCCCCCGCCATCCTCACATACTCGCCAATCGGGGACATCGCCTTGTACGTCATGCCGAAACTGGAATAGGGGTTGACGCCCCATTTCGCCATCGCGTCCCGAGGAACCAGCACCCTCGCGATGGCCGGCACCGCTTTGTCGATCCACGCGTCCATGAAGGCGCGGCGCCAACCAGGGTCCGGACGCAGCAGCTCCAAGACGTGCAGCCTCCCGCCAGGTCTGATGACCCCGAGCATCTCCCTGAACGCGAGTGGCTTGTCCATGAAGTCTCTGAACGAGAAGGAACAGAGGACTTTGTCGAAGGTTGCAGGAGCGAACGGCAGTTTCTCGGCGAGAGCGGATGCGAACCTATACCTCCCGCCATCGAGCTTGTTCCTCGCGTAGCTGAGCATCTCGCGGGAGGGATCAAGGCAGACGACCTTGCGCGCCTTGAGGAGAATAGCGAGCCCGCCAGGTCCTGACCCGATCTCCAGCACCGTGTCCTCGCGTGCGACCGTGCCCGACAGCTCCCGCCGCCAGAGCGGCAACAAGAACCAGGTGTTGACGATGTTCGTCCTCTCGTAATACGGCAGGAGATTCTCCAAGGCCTCGATGATGCCCCGCCAGCTGTCCTCGTCTATGGGCTGCGGCATCTCTGTCACTAGCGGCTGCGCTCTATGACGAAGTCGGCGAGCTTCTCCATCTCTGCCTTGTACTTGTTGTCCGAAGGTATCCTGTGGAGAGAGTCCTTCGCCTTCTTCGAGAAAGATTCCGCGTCCGCCAGCGCCTTCTCCACCGCCCCGGAGCGACGGATGATGTCCATCGCCTTCCGCACATGGTCCTCGTTCTTGTTCTTGCGGCGTATGATCCGCATCAGCTCCTCGCGGTTCACCGAGCTGCCGTTGTTCAACGCGTGAATGGTCGGAAGGGTGACGTTGCCCTCCCTGATGTCGGTGCCGACGGGCTTCCCCAGGATGTCTGGGTCGCCGGTGACATCGAGGACATCGTCAACAATCTGGAACGCGATTCCCAGGTTGACTCCATAGTCGGCCATGTCGCTGACGATCCGCGGACTCGCCCCCGCCAACATCGCCCCGGTCTGAGCGCTCGCGCCTATCGGCAGCGCCGTCTTCTTCCGGATGATGTCGAGGTACTGGGCGTCGGTCAGACTGACGTCGCCGGAATGCTTCTTCTGAGCGATCTCGCCCTCTGCCAGCATCGCGCACACATCCGCCGTGAGGTCGACTATCTCCGGCGGGGACTTCCCTCCGATGGCGAATCCTTTGACGTAGAGGAAGTCGCCCGTCACAAGGGCGTTCTGCACTCCGTACTTGATGTACGCGGCGACCCTGCCCCGCCTCATTCCGCCGCTGTCGTTAATGTCGTCGTGGATGAGAGTCGCGCTGTGTATGAGCTCGAAGGCGGCGGCTAGCTCGATAATCTTCGCCGGGTCCCCATCCCCGGAGGCCTTGAACGAGAGCAGGGCGACGGTCGGCCTCAGCCGCTTGCCGCCGCTGTCGATCACGTAGGAGGCGATCTCCGTCAGAAGGGGCTCTCCCGACTTGACGCTCTCCCTTATCCGCCTCTCGACCTCGGTGAGTTCTTTAGATACCCCGAAGTCCCAGGATGAACCCATCAGTCGCTCTATATCGACGTATTATATAATCATTTTTAGATTGTTAAGGGAGGCATGGGTCCTCGGCGGGCGCGCACTGGACAGATTCTAATACAGCCGGTTCCTGTTTCCCGGCGTGGACAGCGACGACGAGGTCGAGAGGATACGCGCGAAGAAGCTGGCGGAGATGATGGCGCAGGTCCAGAAGAAGGACGCGCCCGATGCCGTCTCCGGCGAGCCGATCGTCCTGACAGACCAGAACTTCGCGGGTGTGATAACCCAATCGAGGCTCGTGCTGGTCGACTTCTGGGCCTCATGGTGCGCGCCCTGCAAGGCGATCGCCCCATTCGTCGAGGGGCTCGCGCGGCAGTACGCCGGCAAGCTCACGGTCGGCAAGATGGACGTGGACAGGAACCAATCGATACCGGGACAGTTCGGCATCCAGTCCATCCCCACGCTCCTCCTGTTCAAGGAAGGCAAGCTTGTCGATGGCATCATCGGGGCGGTCCCCAAAGCGCAGCTCGAGGCACTGGTCAAGAAGTGGATGTAGCGCGCGCTCAGTCGACTCCGACCGGTTTGAACTTCGGTTTGCGCTCGACTCTGCCCAGTTCCTTCTTCAGGTTCGCCACTATCGACTCGAAAGCCTTCGCGGCGGGAGAATCGGGGCGGTCAAGCACGAATGGTTTCCCTTCGTCACCGCCAATCACAATGGCGGGGTCTATCGGGATGCTGCCGAGGAATGGTATGCCGAGCTTCTCCGCCATCATCTTTCCGCCGCCGCTCTTGAAGAGCGCTTCGTGGTACCCGCACTTCGGGCAGGTGTAACCGCTCATGTTCTCAACAACCCCGAGCACGCGCATGTTCACGGCCTTCGCGAAGTTGATGGACTTGCGAACGTCCAAGAGCGAGAGTTCTTGCGGGGTCGTCACGACAACGGCGCCGTCCACGTCCGGTATCTCCTGTGCGATGCTCAGGGGCTCATCGCTCGTTCCTGGCGGGAGGTCGATCACGAGATAGTCAAGGGCCCCCCAGTTCACGTAGACCAGCATCTGTCTCAGCGCCTGGATCTTCAGCGGTCCCCGCCAGATCACCGCCGCGTCCTTGTCGGGCAGGAGCTGCGCCATGCTCATGACCTTGATACCCAGCGCCCCCTCGACCGGCTCCAGCCAGTCCTTCCCCGCCTTGGGCGTCACATTCTCCACGCCCATGATCATCGGGATGTCGGGACCCGTGACATCAGCGTCGAGGATGCCCGCCTTCGAATCCCTGGCGAACACGCATGCGAGCCCAGCCGCCACGGTGCTCTTGCCCACCCCGCCTTTGCCGCTCATCACGACAATCTTGTGCTTGATGTTCTTGGAGACCTCTGTCATCCGGAGTCGGTCTCTCATCGACTTCGCCATCTCGGGGGATATCTTGGACTGCTCCTGATCTTCCGCCATCGGGTCTCAGCTCCTTTTCCTCGGGTCGGGCACCCACTGCACTAATCGTATTTCAAGATGAGTGAATCTGAGAGGTAATGCCTGAACGCGTCCGATCAAGGGAGGAACGACCTCGCCGCGTCCTGGACGAAGGAGATGAACGGCTGGGCGGCCAATCCCGCTATCAGGACGAGCATCACCGCAATCGCGACGGCCGCGGTCATGGAACCCGAGACCGGAGGCTGGTCCTTCTTGTCGGATTCGAGGACGAGCATGTACCAAATCAGGCGGGCGTAGAAGTACAGGGACAGCGCGCTGTTCAGGACTCCCGAGACCGCCAGTGCGATGAACCAGGCGTTGTAGGAACTCGCATCAACGGCGGAGGAGAAGAGGACCAGCTTGCTGAAGAATCCTCCGAACGGCGGTATGCCGGCGAGGGAGAGCATCAGGATCGACATGGCGATCGCCATGAAGGGCATCCTCTTCAGGAGCCCACGGTAATCCTCGTAGCTTTCACCAATCTTGGCGGTGGCGACGGCCGCGACTACGATGAATGCCCCGGCTGTCATTATCGCGTGCGTCAGGACGTGATACAGGCCGCCGGTGATGCCCGCCTTCGCGACGTCGTACTTCCCTGCGTAGTCCGCATTGCCGACCGCCGTCGTCCCGAGAATCGATGCGACCGCGATGGCTATGAGGATGTAGCCCGCGTGGGCGATGCTGCTGTACGCGAGCATCCTCTTGACGCTCTTCTGCGGGATCGCGAGCAGGTTGCCCACCGTCTGCGTCGCAATAGCCAGGACGGCCAATGCAATCAGCCAATCCGCTTGGACTGCGAGCAGCGCGATCAGGAACACCTTGATGAGCGCGACAATCCCCATCTTCTTGCTGCCCGCCGCGAGGAAGGCGCTGATCGTCGTTGGCGCGCCCTCGTACACGTCCGGCGCCCACATGTGGAACGGCACCACAGCGACCTTGAATCCGAAACCCGCCAGCAGGAAGACTATCGCGACGATCAGCGGCGGTTCCATTCCCGGCACCGCTGAGCCCAGGCTCTTGCCCATGGTGACGAGGTCCGTTGTCGCACCGAGATTCGTCGTCCCCGTGATCCCGTAGACCAGAGAGATGCCGAACAGGATTATGGCGGAGGAAATCGCCCCGATGACGAAGAACTTCATCGAGGCCTCACTCGCCTTCTTGTCCTTCTTGCGGAAGGCCGTGAGGGCGAATGTGCTGAGGCCGCTCATCTCGAACGCGAGGTACAGCACGATCAGGTCCGTCGCGGCGGCGACGAACATCATCCCCGCCACGGCGAAGAACATGAGGCAGTAGTACTCCGCCTGGTGCGGTTCCTCCTTGGAGATGAAGCCCTTCGAGGCGATGACGACCAGGAGCGCAACGACCAGGAACACGGTGTGGAAGAAGAGCGCGAACAGGTCGACGTGCAATCTCAGCTGGTCCCTGAAATTGCCGTCTGCGGCATTGAGAGGTGAGGACCAGAGGTTGAGGCCCAGCGCGTGGGTCAAGGAGAGGCCCATCATGTCCAACGTGGCGAACAACGAGACCAGAACGGAGACAAGCGCGATCGCCCAGAGAATCTGCGGCCTGCGCTTCGTGAAGAACCCGAGGACGAGCATCAGGAGCGCTGACGCGATCAGGACGATTTCCGGGAAGAGGACCGCGTAGGTCATCTAGTGGCCTCCTATCAGGCCGAGCAACGGCCCGGTGAAATTGCCGATGAGATTGAAAAAGAGGAATGGTAGGATGCCGAACACGGCCAGCATTATCGTCAGGACCCCCAGCGGCACTTCCTCATATGCGTGTGTGTCGGACATGTCCGCGAGCTTCGGATTCAGAGGACCGAAGAGCGCCTTCTGCATGGCGTAGATGTAGTATGCGGCGGTCAGCACGACGGTGATGATCGGAATTGCCACGAACCATCCGAACGCCTCGTACGTCCCGACGAACACAGTGAACTCCGCGACGAAGCCGACGAGTCCCGGCAGGCCGAGGGAGGCGAGGAAGGAAATCATAATGAACGTGCTCAGGCGGGGAGTCTTGGCGGCAATTCCGCCCAAGTCGCTGATGTTCCGGGTCCCGATCTTGTGGCCTATGGAACCGGCAACCATGAACAGCATCGCCGACACGAGACCGTGCGCGAACATCTGGAAAATCGCCCCGCTGAACGCTAGGGTGCCCGCGCCGGGGTTCTTGCTTGCGGCGAACACGCCAGCCGCGATGCCGAGGGTGACGAAGCCCATGTGGCTCACGCTGCTGAACGCGACCATCCTCTTGATGTCGTCCTGCGCGATGCAGACGATCGCGCCGTAGATGATGCTCACGGTCCCCAGACCCGCAAGCAGCCAGACCATGTCGATGGCGGCTGATGGCAGCATCTGCACGTTCACCCTGATCAGCCCGTAGCCCCCGAGCTTCAGCAATATGCCGGCAAGGAGGACGGAGCCGGCGGTCGGGGCCTCGACGTGCGCGTCGGGCAGCCAAGTGTGCAGGGGCCATGTCGGGAGCTTCGTCCCGAAGCCGATGACCAGACCGACGAACAGCAGGTTCGCGACAGCCCCGGCGGGGACCGGAGTCGTCTCGATCAGCTGGACCATGTTGGAGGTCCCGCCATACAGGTAGAAGACGAATATCGCCAGCAACACGAACAGCGATGCCGCCTGCGTGTAGAGGAAGAACTTCAGCGACGCGTACTTCCTCCGGGGCCCGCCCCAGACCGCGATGATGAAATACATCGGGATGAGCCCCGCCTCCCAGAAGATGAAGAAGAGGAAGAAGTCCAGGGAGACGAAGACGCCGACTATCGTGGCCTCCATGAACAGGAACATCGCGTAGAACTCCCTGACGCGGTGCTTCTCGTCCCACGAGAATATCATGGCCAGCGTCGTGAGCAGGGCCGCGAGGAACACAAGGGTGATCGAGAGCTCGTCGACGCCGAGAGCATAGGTGACGCCCAGGCCGGGTATCCACTCCGCGCTCTCGTACGCGCGGTAATGGAACTGGGAAGTGGGCGAGTACCTGTAGTCCCTGAGCTGGACCGAGCCCGGCATCAAGAATCCCGACAAGAGCAGGATCGAGATTATCAGGGGGATGAGCGAAACCGTGACGCCGAGTATCCTCGCATTCTCGGGCTTCTTCCCGCCGATGTAGACAAGAATGGCGCCCAGGAGCGGGACCGCGATCATCAAAGACAGGAGCGGGACTTCAAGGAGCATCTTATCCACCCCAGATGAGACCCGCCAAACGCGCTGCCGGCGGCTGTATCATGTTCACCATCGGCGACGGATACAGTCCGATGATCAGGATGAGCGTCAGGAGGATGAAGAACGGAATCAGTTCGTTGACCTCGAGGTCCCTGACCTTGCCGAGGTCCTCGTTGAAGTCGCCGAAGACCATCTTCTGCATCGTCCACAGGTAGTAGGCCCCGGTTATGGCGACCGAGATGAGCGGGATGAGGATGAACTTCCCGAGCGCGTTCGCACCGGGTGCGAGCACAGCCGCCCCTCCCTGGTACGAGCCGACGAACACCATGAACTCGCTCACGAAGCCGTTGAGACCGGGGAGGCCCATCGATGCGAAGAACGAGACTATCAGCACGAACGAGAACAGCGGCATCCTCTTCGCCAGGCCGCGCAACTTCGGGATATCCCTAGTGCCAGCGGAATGTTTGATCGTCCCCGCCAGCATGAACAGGACAGCCGTGATGAGACCGTGGTTGAACAGCTGGAAGACCCCTCCCGCGATGCCTATGGTCGACAGGCTCGCCGCCCCGAGGAGCACGAATCCCATGTGGGCTATCGACGAGTACGCAACCAGCCGCTTGAAGTCGACCTGGGCCAGGCAGACGAACGAAGCGTAAATCATGGTTACTATCCCGAACACGGCCATGACCCACCACAGCTCCTTGGCGGCGTCCGGCAGCATCCCGAGGCACACGCGGAAGATGCCATACCCGCCCATCTTGAGCAGGAGGCCCGCCAGGATGACCGAGCCCGCTGTCGGCGCCTCGACGTGGGCATCGGGCAGCCACGTGTGGAACGGGACCATCGGGAGCTTCACGCCGAATCCGAAGAAGAACGCGATGAAGGCGGGGATCTGGAACGCGAGCGCCGGCCTCAACGCGGGGTTGGTCGCGCCGTTGAGGAGCACGAGCATGTCGAAGCTCCTCGCCCCCGTGGGGTTCATCACGGGCGAGACGTTCCAGTACATCGCGAAGATGCCCAGCATCATGATGACAGAGCCGACGTGCGTGTAGATCAGGAACTTGATGGAGGCGTACGCCTTGTTCGGTCCGCCCCATATCCCTATGAGGAAGAACATGGGGATCAGGACGAGCTCCCAGAAGACCAGGAAAAGGAAGAAGTCGAGCGAGATGAAGACCCCGGTGATAGCCATCTGGATCAGCAGGATCATGGCGAAGAACTCCCTGGGCCTGTGGTCCTTGTCCCACGAGAATATCATCCCGAGGAGGGAGAGGAGCGGGGTCAGGAAGACCAGCGGCAAGGAGATGCCATCGACGCCGAGGATGTAGCTCATCCCGAGCGAGGGCACCCAGTCATAGTGCTCCACGAACCCGAAGCCGAGCGCGTCCTTGTTGGCGGGGATGAAGGAGGAGAACGCGCCTGTCACGTACTCGGCGGACGCGAGCACCGCAACCGCCAGGCTCGCGAGAGAGAAGATGACCCCGATGTTCCTCGCCCTTGCCTGCGTCTTCCCCAACAGGAGCACGACGAGGAAGCCGATGAGGGGTATCGCGATGAGCGAGGAGAGTATCCAGGACATCTCACACCCCCAGCATCGGCAGGATCACCTTCAGCGTGAATATCACGAGGATGACCAGGACCAGACCGAGGACCACTACGTTGCCGTAGGTCTGCACCTTCCCTGTCTGGCCCGTCCTCAGCACCGCGCCGCCCCTCACCGCCCTGAGGCTGATGCCGTTCACGGTCCCATCGATCGCGCGCCTATCGAACCAGTCTGAGACCTTGGAGACCAGTATGCCGCCCTTGCCCGCCGCGTTCACGACGCCGTCCACGACGTTCCTGTCGAACCAGTCCCAGCCCCTCGCCATGGCGTAGTAGCCCTTGTAGGCCACCGCATCGTATGCGTTGTCGATCCAGTAACGGTTCGAGAGCATCTTGTGGACGAACGCCCTCGACGGTGTTGCGGTGAACCTCTTTGCAGAGATGCGCTTCTTGTCATAGACCATCCAGGCGAACATCACTCCCGCCACCGCGACGAGCAGCGAGACCCAGGCCAAGGTTCCTGAAAGCTCCATCGGACTGAAAGTCCTGGCGAGGATGTGGTCCAGCGACAGTCCTTCAGGCTCGCGGAAGAATATCAGGTTGGAGAAGCCGCCAGTCCCGAGGAACAACATCCCGGAGATGAGCGCGAAGACTGCGAGGATCATCAACGGGACCGTCATGACGCGAGGAGACTCGTGCGGGTGCTCCTTGCCGCGGTACTCCCCCCTGAACGTCATGAACCAGAGGCGGAACGTGTAGAACGCCGTCATGAAGGCGGTCAGGAGGCCGAGCGCGTAGAGCACATAGAAAATCATGTTCGTCGAGCCTGACTCGAAGGTGAGGGACAGAATCTCATCCTTCGACCAGAAGCCGCTGAACGGGACGATCCCCGCCAAGGCGAGCGCGCCGAAGAGCATCACCGTCGAGGTGACCCGCATCGACTTCCGCAGGCCGCCCATCTGCCGCATGTCGTTCGTGTGGACAGCGTGGATGACGCTGCCCGCGGACAGGAAGAGCAGAGCCTTGAAGAAAGCGTGGTTGGTCAGGTGGTAGAGCGCCGCGCTGTATCCTCCAGGTCCCTGGCCCTCGGACATCAGGTACGCGCCGACCCCGAGGCCCAGGAACATGTAGCCTAACTGCGAGATCGTCGAGTAGGCCAGGACGCGCTTGATATCGTACTGGACGAGCGCCATCGTGGCGGCGAAGAATGCCGTGAAGCCACCGATGACCGCGATGAAGAGTATCGCGTCCGTGGGCGCCGGGACTCCTCCCTCCGGGGCGAGGAAGATAAAGGATCTGGCGGTGAGGTAGACGCCCGCCTTGACCATCGTGGCGGCATGGATGAGTGCGCTCACCGTTGTGGGGCCTTCCATGGCATCGGGCNNGGAACTGCGCGCTCTTGCCCATCGCCCCGCCGAAAAGTAGGAGAGGGATGACCGTCAGCATGGTCCGGCTCAGTTCACCGACGCGAGGCGCGATCTCCTCGAATCTGAATGTCCCGAAGCTCGTCCATATCGCGATGACGCCGAGGAGGAACAGCACGTCGCCGATCCTCGTCACCAGGAACGCCTTCTTGGCGGCGCTGGCCGCCTCCGGCTTCTTGTACCAGAACCCGATGAGCAGGTACGAGCATAGGCCCATTATCTCCCAGAAGATGAGGAGCTGCAGGAAGTTGTCCGCGCTGACCGTCCCCAGCATCCCCGCGACGAACAGGCTGATTTCCGCGTAGTACCGGGGCTTGCCGTCCTCGTGGGCCATGTAGCCGATCGAGTAGATGGCGATGAGCATCGACAGGAACGAAACGAGCACGAGCATCAGGGCGCTCAGGTTGTCCACGAGAAGACCCATCCGGATCTGCGGGACCCATTCGAACCCCGCCACCTCGACGGGCTTGAAGCTCCCGCCAAAAGCTCCCGCCACGATGACCTCGTACAGCAGGAAGAGCGCGATGACGAACGAGCCGCCGATGGAGACGACCGCGATCGCGGCGCCGCCCTGCCACATCTTCTTGCCGAAAAGGATGCAGATCAGGAAGGAGATGAGGGGCAGGAGGATGATGAGCCAGGCGTATTCGAACGTCCTACCACCTCAGTATCTTGATCTTGTCGAGTTCGATCGTCCCATGGGTCACGTAGACGTTGAGGAAGATGGCGAGACCGATGGCGGCTTCCCCCGCCGCGATGGCGATCGCGAGCAGGGCGAACACCTGGCCGCTCGGGTCGTTGGCGTATGACGCGAACGCGACGAGGTTGAGTATCGCGGCGTTGAGGATGATCTCCACAGACATCAGCACGATGATCGCGTTGCGCCGAGTCAGGATGCCGTAGAGGCCTATGCAGAAGAGGAGTGCGGAGAGTATCAGCTCGTATTGCGGCGGGATCACCCTTCTCCCTCCTTCTTCGCGAGGTAGATGCCGCCTATCATTGCGGTGGCGAGAAGCAATCCGATGAGGGTGACGGTGAACAGGTAGTCGTTGAACAGCGAGTTCGCAACGCCGATTCCGGAGGGGTCAGTGTTGTTGTAGGCGGGGATGTCATGCAAGTCGCTCGGCCAGGAGACGAGGGACACGCTCTCCGCCACGACGACGAAGAGAAGCGAGACGGTGAGGAGCGCGACGATGTCACTTCGCTTCAGACGTCTCACTCTCCTCCAGCATCTTCTTCCTGGTCAGCATGATTCCGAAGAGCAGCAGGACCGGCACCGCGCCGGCGTACACGAGAATCTGGATGAGGGCGACGAACTCGGCTCTGAGCAGGATGTAGATCCCTGAAATCGTGATCAGGGTGATCAAGAGCCAGAAGGCGGCCCTCACAAGTTTCTTCGACGTAACGGTGAGGATAGCGCCGACTATCTCCACCGCCGAGAAGACCAGGAACATGAACAGCTCCCAGTCGATCGTCAGAACCACCCCATCGTTTTGAAGACGGCCGCGCCGAGGATCGTGAGCAGGGCGAGGGGGATGAGCCGGTTCCACCCTATCTTGAGCACCTGGTCAGCCCTGACTCGAGGTATGCTCCAGGAGATCCAGATGATGACCATGACCACGAGGTATGTCTTGAGCAGGAACCAGAACTCCTGCGGGAGGATCGGGATCGGGTAGCCGAGGACGGAGAATGTCGCGAAGACGGGCCCGTTCCACCCGCCAAGGTAAAGGATGACGAGCAGGCCCGCCCCCGCGAACGCCCTGAGCCACTTGAAGCCGAAGAGGAAGCCGAACCTCATCCCGCCATATTCTGTCGTCCAGCCCTCGACCAGTTCCGCGTCGGCCTCGGGTATGTCGAAGGGGATGCGCTCCAGCTCGGCGACGAGGGCGATGAAGAAGATGACGAAACCGAGCATCTGCGGCGGCGAGAAGACGTTCCATGACGGCACGATCGTGCCGAGCAGCGGCCTCTCCTGCACCGCGACCATCTGGAACGGGTCGAGCGTGCCGCTAAGGAGGACCACCGCGACGACGCAGAGGATGAGCGGTATCTCGTAGCTCAGCATCATCGCCGCCGCCCTCAGCCCGCCGATCAAGGTGTATTTGTTGTTGGATGAATAGCCCGCGAGGATAATGGCGAAGGGGCCGAGGGACAGGGCGGCGAGCACGAAGAGGACGCCCAGGGCCACCTTGGTGTAGTAGAAGTTCTCGCTGAACGGGAATACCGCGAAGACCATGATGGTCGACGAGACGATTATGGCGGGTGCTGCGTGGAATAGGAGTTTATCCGCCGAGGCTGGCGTAATGTTCTCCTTCTGGAGCAATTTCACGCCATCGGCGATGTTCTGCAGGAAGCCCCACCCGAGGTTGGTCATCCCGCGCTTGTACTTCTTCGACCAGGGCCACGGGACCCCGAGCATGATGCCCCTCCTGTCCTGAATCCTGGAGTACAGCTTCCTCTCGACCCACATCACGCTGAGGAGGTTGACCAGCGCCGCCCACATCACCATCACGAGTGTCGCGATGAGGTAGGTGAAGAACACCACGACCCCAGGGCTCATGAACCAAGAGCCAAGTCCGGGCAGCGACAGCGCGTCGAATATCGCCTTGACGATGCCGAGCAGTATCTCGGTGAGGCTCCGGCAGAGGCCGACGAGATTGGGCGTCAGCAGAGAGCCGCTCATTTATCGATCTCCCCCACGCAGATGTCAATGCTGCCCATGATCGAGACCACGTCGGCGACCTTGTGCCCCCTCATCATCTGCGGCACCGCCGCGAGCGTGCAAAATATCGGGCTGCGAATCTTCACGCGATAGGGTCTGTCGTCTCCATCCGCCGCGACGTAGAACAGCGCCTCGCCCCTGGAGTCCTCCGTGGCCCTGAACGCCTCTCCCTCCGCCCTCCTCGGCGGCTTCATCCTGTACGGGCCCGGTGGCATCTTCTTCAAAGCGTCGAGGACGATCTTGCAGCTCTCCCTCATCTCCCGCATCCGCACGATCGACCTGGCGTAGCAGTCGCAGTCCTTCTCGATCGCGGGCTCCCAGTCGATCTGGTCGTAGACCTCGTAGGGAATCGTCCGGCGGAGGTCCACGTCCGCCCCGCTCCCCCTGAGGTTCGGGCCGGTGACGCCCCAGTTGATCGCGTCCTCCTTGCTCAGCTTGCCGATGCCCTGAGTCCTCATGAGGAAGGTCTTGCTGTTCTCCATCATGTCCTCGTACTCGTCCAGCTTCTTCAGGAAGTGCGCGATGACTCTTTGACAGGACTTCTCGAAGTCCGCGGGGACGTCGTTCCTCACCCCGCCGACGCGCGTGTAGTTCGAGTTCAGCCTGAGGCCCGCCATGATCTCGATGAGGTCGAGGAACAGCTCCCTCTCGCGGAGCGCGTAGAGCAGCATCGTCAGGAGGCCGATGTCGGCGCCGAAGGCCGCCAGCCACATGAGGTGCGAGGCAATCCTCTGTATCTCCAGGGAGATGACCCGGAGGTACTTCCCCCGCTCAGGGATCTCGATGCCCATGAGCTCCTCGACCGCGAGACAGTATGCGTGAGACCAGGTGATGCTGGAGACGTAGCAGAGGCGGTCCGTGAGGACTATGACCTTCTGGAACTCCCTGACCTCGCTGATCTTCTCGACTCCCCTGTGCAGATAGCCGATGATCGGCTCCGCGTCGACTATCGTCTCCCCGTCGACCTTGATCCTCAGGTTCCAGAGGCCGTGGGTCATCGGGTGCTGCGGGCCCATGTTGACCCAGAACTCGGCCACCTACACACCCCCGGTCTTCAGCTTCCTGCGCGAGATGTACTGGCGGTCGACCTCCTGCGGGAAGTCCTTCCTCAGAGGGAAAAACCTGTAATCCGGCGGTAACAGGATCCGCCTGAGGTCCGGCTGGTGATCAAAGACGATGCCCATGAGGTCGTACGACTCGCGCTCGGGGTAGGTCGCAGACCTCCAGAACTTGCAGAGGGACTCGATGTGCGGGTCGTCGTGCGGGATGATGGCGTTGACCTGGAACATCGAGCCGTCGGAGTAGCGGGTGAAGTGGTACACGCACTCGTATCTGTCTCTCCAATCGACCGCGGAGATGCAGGAGAGGTGCTCGTAGCCCAGCTCCTCCTTGAGGTAGAAACAAATCTCGACGAGGTCCTTCCTGTCGATCTTGACGCGACCGACGCCAGGCCTGACGCTGCCGGACTCGAGGAGCAGCTTCGGGAACCGCTCTCTCAGCTTTGCCAGTGCCTGTTCCTCTACCCCCATTTCCGGTCACCTCGGCGGACCCGAGACTAGATTGTCAGGACCTCCTCTTTCTTCAGCGCGTAGTTCGTCGTGACGAAGAGGACCGCGACGAAGAGGACGATTGCCGCCTTCGCGGCGTCGCTCAGGCCTGTGAACACGAGGGCCATGAGCATAAGGAAAATCGCCGCCACGTCGAACACGACGAAGATCAGCGCGAACATGTAGTACTGGAAGTTGAACTGGATCTGAGCCTCGCCCTCGGGCACCTCGCCGCACTCGTAGGTCGTGTCCTTGAGCGGCGACGGCTTGTTCGGCCGGACCAGGCGCGTGATGAAGTAGACCAAGATTGGAAAAATGACCGCAATCGCGAGGAAGATGGCCACCGGCATATAGGCGTCCAATAGGGATTGAGCCATCCAAAACCGCCGAAAGGCTGTGCCGTATATAAGCATGAGTAAACGCCCCAGTCGACACACGCTCAATCGGGTCGTGCTGAGGTCTGCAGCTTGCGGTCGGATGCGCTGCTTGCCTATGTTCCCCTAAGCCCGCCGGCGAGCGCGGGCACCTTTCACTTTTCCGACGGGACTTGATGAGCTTGTCGTAGCGGAGACCTTGCATGAGAAGGCACACAATGATTAGCTCGCGTTCAGGGAAGCACGGCTCAGGGAACAGGGGCTTGACCCGACAAATTTGCTGGTGTGTGTACCTTGGTGAGGTCATCTGAATTTGGACCCTAAGAAATATTCTCGCCGTTTCAGAGTTTCATCAAATCTGATTTCTGTGTGTGAGAGAGTTGTGGTGCGGTCGCCGGTTTGCAGACCCAAACGGGTTCAAAACCAGACCAAAATCAGGCTGATCCGTACAGCCTTTTGTATA
>JAFNFQ010000024.1:0-15157 GCA_017885655.1 Methanobacteriota archaeon
GATCGAGGTATTGCTCGACGGGGCGAGACGCGCGGCGGAGGGCGACCGCGTGGAGAAGGATATCCGCACCTTCGAGGACATGCTCGCCCAGGCGGGGCGGGTCGGGGTGGAAATCGGGGATCTCCGGCCATTGCCCCTTCAAGCGAGGGAGGCCCTGAAGGCGCTCAACCTCGCCAAGGCCGAGAGTCTCGTGGCTGAGGGCAAGACGATGGTCCGCGAGAGGAGGAGAAGGCAGTTCTCCGACCGGTATGAATCGAAGATGCGCAGCATCTCAACGATGATCGACAGCGCGAGGAAATCCGGCGTCAACGTCGTCGAGGCGGAGAGGATACTCGCGGAAGCTAGCAAGGCCTTGGAGAAGCAGGATTTGAACATGGCTGACATACTCGTGAAACAGGCGGAGGTCTCCGCCGGGATCCAAATACAGAATTTCATCAAGAGCAGGTATCCCAACCTGATTGTCAAATTCACCGAGGAAGGCCTGCAGCAAGATGTCTGGAACAACTGTGTCGTCGAGGTCTCCAACAAGGGCAAGCTGAACGCGAGGAACATAAACCTCAGTCTCGGGGGAGATATCGATGTCAGGGGTCTCGAGCCGATACAGGAACTCGGCATCAACGAAACCAAGAAGGTCGAATTCGGGGTGAAACCGAAGGCCATTGGCCAAGTGCCCATGAACATCGAGGTTCTCTATCAAAGGTATTTCGACGAGAACAAGTATGAATTGAAAGACCTCAAGAACCTCAAGGTGGAGAAGCCGGGCACGTATCTCGTGGAGGATGTATTCCTCGTGCACTCGGATGGGCGGCTTATCAGTCACCAGACGAGGAAGTTCAGAGAGAGCATAGACGAGGACATATTCAGCGGCATGCTCACGGTGGTTCAAGACTTCGTGAAGGACTCGTTCAGGCAAAGAACGAAAACCGGCCTCAAACGTCTGGAATTCGGGGAAAGCAAGATACTGCTGGAGAAGAGCGAGCACACATACGTCGCCTGCGTGACCGTCGGCGACGAGCCCGACCTGCTCCCCTTGTACATGGTGGAAGTCCTCAGGCAAGTAGAGGAGCGATACGGAAAAGCCCTCGATGGTTGGTCGGGGATGATGCAGGAACTTGAGGGCATCAACGAGTACGTGGCCAAGCTCATCTTCGTGACCGATCAGAAGGGAGCCTCTCTCGGTGCTCTGGAATCTAGTCCTGTGACTGAAGCCGTCAGGATATTGCGTAGCACGACCCTGCTCGATGAGGATGCGACTGAGGTGGAGAAGCTTCTCGGTCAAGCGAAGGAATATGCCGCGATCGATCCGGAGACCGCTTGGCAGGCAATCAACAAGGCGAGGGACGAGGCCACCAAGGCGGTTGACAAGTTCAAGTCGAAGATGAAGAGTCTCAGGGACACGACTCACCAGTATGTCGACGAGATGAGGGAGATCGGTGCCGATGTCAGCCAGTCGGAAATACTAATGAGAGACGCCGACGAGGCGTACGAGGACGGTGAGTTCGATAGGCTTCAGGACATTCATCTGAGGATTCGGGAGGGCATGGAGAGGACTAAAGATGCTCAGGTGTCAAAGCGGGTCGAGTCAGACCTCACCAACCTAATCCAAGACATCCAAAGTGCGAGAACCGAGGGCGCGGATGTGACCATGGCCGAGTCGTATCTGAGCAGGATACAGGACGCCCTTGAGGAGAAGAACTATCGTCTCGTCGAAGATTATTTCAGACGGGCAAGGGAAAGCCTGGACGAGGGCAGGAAGGAGGCACTTCTCAAGAGGTGCAGGGAAGCGCTGGACCGCCTGACTTCCACGGTCGTCGAGGCGAAGCAGCTCGGGGTCGGTGTGGAGGAGGCGGAGGGCCTTCTCATGAGGGCTGCGGACGCCCTTCGTCAGGAACGCGGACAGGAGCTCGAAGCCCTGCTCGAGGCGGCAAGGAGCAGCGTGAACCAGCGCATCCAGGATCATCTCAAGGACAGATACCCCCGCCTGTTCATGACACTGCCAACCGGCGGGCTGCAGGAGGGTCTGTGGAACCGCTATACCGTGGCGGTGGCCAACAAAGGGAACTGGCCGGCGAAGAACATCGAGATCAAGATGTTCGGAGGATCCGATGTGGACGGGCCGAAGGTCATACCGTTCATCGGGCCGAACGAGAAGAAGACGATCGATTTCGGCGTCAGGCCCGGCGGCACCGGCACCGTCCCGGTCGACCTCCAGGTGTTCTACCACAGGCCGCTCGATGAATCCAGGTACGAGCTGACGGAGAGTAAGGAAGCGAAGGTCGAGAACGCTGGCACGTACCTCGTGGAGGACGTCATACTCATCCACAAGGATGGGCGTCCGATCGCCTCCGAATCCAGATCGCTCCGCGACCAGCTGAGCGACGAGAAGATGGCGAAGATGCTGAAGACGGTTCAGATGTTCATAAAAGACGTCTTCGTGGACAAGAGCGGGGTCGGGCTGAAGCGGATGGGCTTTGAGTCGGCCAACATCCTCGTCGAACAAGCCCTCGATGTGAGCCTGGGAGTCGCGGTCCTCGGGGAGGAGCCGAGGCTGTTGCCCCTGTACATGGTCGAACTCCTTCAGATGATCCAGGAAAAGTATGGGCGCCAGCTGGCGGAATGGGATGGAGATTCATCCAAGCTGGAGGGCGTCCAAGAGATGCTCAGATCGTTGCTGTTCGTCACGCAGGTCGCAGGAGCCGACCTGGGATCGTTGAACGCGAGCGCGGTCACCGCAGGGGCGCGGATGGCTGCAAAAGCTGGCCCGAGAGGGAAGGGCGATGGTGATTTCATTGACACGGCACGCGCGAAGATCGACGCGGAAGGCTTCGCTTCCGTCGTCGAGCTGATAAAGCAGATGAAGGATTATGCCGCAAGGCCTGCGGAGGAGCTGACGGCGGAGGTCAAGGCGGCGGTGCTCGCCACCAAGGAGACAATAGGCCTCGAGTTGTCCGACGAGGAGGTCTCCGCTTACGTCGATGTGCTCAGACAGGTGCTGCAAGCGGTTCACAGAGCAAAGCAGAAGGCGGGGATGGAGAGCTACTGGCCCGTGAAGCGCGTGGCGGTGAAGCCTGGGGCCCAGCTGGGCATAGACGCGGTCACGTCCTTCAGGAAGATAATCGTGAACCAGAGCCTCGCTAAGGAGCTAGACATAGTCCCGCCGAACGAGACGTGGCGTGGCATGAACATACGGGTGCAGGTGGACACTGACGCCTTGAACCGAGCATACAAGCTGTGGGCCAAGAAGATAGAGATACTACTCAAGAGCCAAGACGCATGGAAGATCAAGAGCGGCATCAACAAGGGTGCATACGCAGTCGGCATCGAAGGTCAGAAGGTCAGCATAGACAGAGAGATGGTGTGGTTCGAGGAGACTCTGCCGGAGACAGTCGTCGAGGAACCCTACGAAGGCGGCATAGTCTATGTTGACACGGAGATGACCGAGGACATCCTTTCCGAAGGCTACGCTAAGGAAATCGTCAGGATAATCAAGGATGTCAGGAAGGAGATGAAGCTCCAGGAAGAACAAGGGATTCAGCTCCAGATCAAGGCGAGCAGTGGGCTCCATAAAATGCTGAAGAACTGGCGGGAGTACATTTCCTCCCAAACCAATTCCGCAGATCTCCGATTCGTCGAGCAGCAGCCGACGGATGGCTATGTCGTGGAGGCGACTCTTGGAGACGAGAGCTTCGCACTCGGAGTGAAGACGGCTGAAGCATGAGAAATCGGCCTGCCATCAATAGGTTTATGACCGCACTTCTCTGATGCCGGCAACAGATGGGCGTGAACCTCAGGGACATAGTCAAGGCCACTCCCAAGAAGATCGAGGACTTCCGCGGCAAGGTTGTCGCCATCGATGCCTTCAACACCCTTTACCAGTTCCTCGCCATCATCCGGCAGCCAGATGGCACGCCATTGAAGGATAGGCGCGGCGAGGTCACGTCACACCTGAGCGGGCTTCTATATCGGACCGCCAATCTGATGCAATCGGGGGTCAGCCCCGTGTTCGTTTTCGACGGCGAGCCGCCAAAGCTCAAGGCCAAGACAATCAAGGACCGCGCCGAAGTGAAGCAGAGGGCGGAGAGGGAATGGAAGGAGGCGCTGGAGGAGGGCGACCTCCAGAGGGCCAGGTCAAAAGCGATGCAGACTTCCCGCCTTACGGCGGAGATGGTTGATCAAACGAAGAGGCTGATCGAGCTCATGGGCCTGCCGATGGTGCAGGCGCCTGGTGAGGGTGAGGCGCAGGCAAGCGCGATGGCGGCTAAGGGAGATGTCTTCGCCGCGGCGTCTCAGGACTACGATTCCCTCCTCTTCGGTGCGCCGACGCTGATCAGGAATCTCACGATTACCGGGAGAAGAAAACTCCCGCGGAAGAATGTCTATGTCGATGTCGAGCCAGAGCAGGTGGAGTTGGATTCCACGCTGAGCGGCCTCGGAATTACCAGGGAGCAGCTCGTCGACATGGGCCTACTGATAGGCACTGACTTCAATGAAGGGGTTCGAGGGGTAGGCCCGAAGAAGGCGCTCAACCTAATCAGGGAATACGGGACTCTCGAGAAGGTGATGGAGGGGCTTGGAGTCCAGATAGAGAATGCCATTGAGATCCGGGAGATTTTCCTCAGGCCGCTGATGACCGCTGACTACAGTCTCCAGTGGCGGGATGTGGACACCGATGGGGTCAAGAGGCTCCTCTGCGAGGAGCACGATTTCTCGGCGGATAGGGTCACTGTTGCCCTGGAGAAGATGTCCGAGGCCGCAAGGAGCAGGGAGCAGCGATCCCTCGACCAATGGTTCGGATAGCGCGAAAGATTATTATCGAACAGGGTTCTCGGCGTGGGACGTGCCCATAGCAACCATCGAGTCGGCAGTGCTAACGTTTTCTCTCTGCCTCGCACTGTCCTCACTCGCCTATTACAAGCAGGTCCTCACAAAGGGCGGCACGGTGGCCGCATTCGTCATAGGCATGATCATCGGGATAGCCGGAGAAGTCACATGGCTCTTCCTTCTACTTTTCTTCCTGCTGTCCAGCTTTGCGGCGACGAAATACAGGTTCGCCCTCAAGGAGGCGATGGGGGTCCAGGAGGGTAAGAAGGGCGAGAGAGGCGCGATGAACGTTCTGGCGAACGGGTTCGCGCCGACTGCCGTTGCCCTGCTCTCGACACTCAACCTTGGTTTCGTACCCGTCACATGGGCAGGTCTCGCATTCCTCTCTGCCCTCGCCGTGGCGGGTGCCGACACGCTCGCGAGCGAGATAGGCGTACTATCTGACAAGGCCCGGCTCATCACTACATTCAAGCGAGTCAAAGCTGGCACGGATGGCGGCATTTCCGTCCTGGGTGAGGTGTGCGCCATAGGTGCGAGTCTGTACACCGCCCTATTCGGCTGGTTGATCCTGTATTTTCTATCAGGTAGAGTGGGCCTAACCGTTACTCTGCCCCCGGAATCCTGGTTCCTATTGATCCCGGCCGTCGTTGGCTTCCTAGGATGCCAAATCGACAGTGTGCTCGGGGCCACCGTCGAGAGACGCGGCTGGATTCACAAGAAGGGTGTGAACCTCGTGGCCACAAGCACAGGTGCTTTGATCGCCTACTTGCTACTGCTATGGTTCGCCTGAGCCTCCAGACTCCCGATAATATCTCGGACCATCGCCGCACCTTCTCTTGCGAGCCTCTCCGCCTTTTCTTTGTCCCGCGCCTCGGCGAACACCCTGAATATCGACTCGGTCCCTGATGGCCTGATCATGACCCATCCGTCATCGTGGATGACTTTCACCCCATCGACCGCGATGACCTTGAGGCCGGCAGTCCTTTTCCTGACCTGTTCCATGATGGCATCCCTCATGCCGGGAGGATGAGGAACGCTCGTCTTGTACAACTGGTATTGCGGAAGTCCCGCAATCAGACCCGACAGGGGCTCTCTGTGATGCGCTAGGATCTCGAGCATCTTGGCAGCCGCCATCGCGCCGTCGCGGCAGAACTGGTGCTCCGGGAAAATCAGCCCGCCATTCTCCTCACCGCCAAAGGTCGCACCCAGCTTGTACATCGCCCTGGCAACGATTGGAGAGCCGACGCGCGTGTAGTGGACTTCGCCGTGGCGGGACTTCACCACTTCCTCCAAACAGCTGGATGAGCTCACCGGCGTGACCACGATTCCTCCTCGACCCGCCAGGATATCCCCCGCCATGAGCGCCAAGCTCTTGTCCCCGAAGATGTACTCGCCTTTGTCGTCCACGAAAATCACGCGGTCAGCGTCCCCGTCGTGAGCGATTCCGACATCGGCTTTCGTCTCTTTCACAATCCGCATGAGTTCCTGTATGTTGGCTGGGACCGGTTCGGGGAGACGGCCGGGGAACCGGCCGTCGGGCTGAGCGTTCAGGGTAACTAGCTCGCATCCGAGGCGGACTAGCAGATCCGGAGCGGTGAAGCAGGCCGCGCCATTGCCGCAGTCCAGCACGACCTTGGGCTTGCGGCGGGAGATGGCCTCCCCGTCGACTCTGGAGACGATGTCCTCGATGTACCTGGGAATCGCGTCCGCCTGCCTGAGGTTGCCGAGCGAGTCCCAACCACTCAATTTGAATTTCCTTTCGAAGTACAGCGCCTCAATGTGATTCTCATCCTCCGATGAACACTCCATGCCAAGCGAGTCGACGCACTTGATGCCGTTGTACTCCGGCGGGTTGTGTGAGGCGGTGATGATGACCCCGCCAGCCAGCTTGGAGGTCTTGACGTAGTACTGAAGGCACGGCGTCGGGACGATTCCAGTGTCAATCACGCTTATTCCGGTGGCTGTAAGCCCTGAGACAAGGGAGTCCAGGAGCATCTTGCTCGATGTCCTTGTGTCCCGACCGACTGCGACTGTCCCGCCGAAGTGAATCCCGGCCGCCATCCCGATCCCGAGCGCCAGCTCGGGCGTCATATCCTTGCCGACGATCCCGCGTATCCCGTTTGTCCCGAAAAGACGACCCAACGCCTCACCCACCTTTCGTGATGACCTGGTCCGCTTTGATTGACACCTCGTCCTCAATGATGCAGTCTGTCAAGGAGGCACGAGGGCCTATCCTGCAACCGGATCCGATGATTGAGTTCTTGATTACGGCGTCCTTCTGGACCGTGACGCCGTCGAACAGGGCCGAGTCGGCGATGGTAGCACGATGGATCTCGCACTCCGAGCCGAGAGAGACGTTCGGGCCGATTGACCCGTCAACCGTGCACCCCGGCCCGATGTTCACCGGCTTTTCGACCTTTGCGCCTTCTTTGATTTGCACGGAGAGATTTATCTCCGAGCCTCTGGATGCCAGGAGCATCTTCATCGCGCGGATGTAGTTCTTCAGGGTTCCTGCGTCCGCCCAGTACCCCTCGAACCTGTAGCCGTAGAGTCCTTTCCTGATCAGCTTGGGGAAGACCTCGCGTTCCATCGATACCTGTTTCCCGTCAGGGATGAACCTCAAGACATCGCGCTCGAAGACGTATACGCCCGCGTTGATCAGCTTCGAAGGAGCTTCACCCTTCTTGGGTTTCTCCACGAATCGTGCTATCCTGCCGCCCTCCTTGAGGTCCAGAGCACCGAAGGCGGACGGATCCTCGACTTCCCATACCGCCAAAGTCGCAATGCCGCCGTTGTCCTCGTGACGTTTCACCATTTCGTCCACATTGATCGAAGATATGACATCGCCATTGAAAACGAGGAATCTTGACCCCAGAAGGTTCTCCACGTTCTTCAGCGCGCCACCTGTGCCGAGAGGGATCTTCTCCTCGACGATCTGGACCCTGCGCCCCACGTCGTTTTCCATGAAGAACTGCCGCATCCTGTCGATCATGTAATTCACAGGCAGGATGACGTCCTCGATTTCCCTGGGCAGGCGGTCGAGCACGTGGAGGATCATTTCCCTGTTGAGGAGGGGGATGAGCGGCTTCGGCCGGGTGAAAGTGAGGGGCCTCATCCGGGTCCCGAGCCCCCCGGCTATGATGACTGCCTGCATTGAAGGGCTAAAGCGACTCGCGACCTAATAATCTTGCCCCGCCGATAAAAGACTACTTCGGGACTATGGTGACGACGTTGTTGCCGCGCAGGACGACGGTGCCTATCCTCCGGACGAGCTCGTCCTTGGTCTCCTCGGCATCCTCGAGCACCATGTTCATGTAGTCGTCATAGCCCATGAGCTTGCCTTCGAGGATCCTGTTGTCCTTCAGAAGCAGAGAGATACGCTTGTTTATCGACTTCTCCAGCACGCTTAGAGGCATCACCATGGGTTTCTCCCCCTATGTTGCTGAGGTATCGCCCCCCGCATTTAAAGCTTTACTACTGTCCGGTGCGCCATCTCGGTTCCGGTCTCATGGAGACCTTGAGGCGCGAATAGATTTTTATCCAGAGACCTCTATTCAGACATCGGTGACATGATGGAGAAGGAGAAGGTAGGGGAGGTGTTCCACTATTTCACGAAGGCGGGTGTGGCGGCGATCAATCTGACCGACAGTTACCTCCAGGTCGGCGATACGGTGCTCATGCAGGGCGTCACGACCAACCTGACGCAGAAAGTGGAATCGATGCAGGTGGAGAACACGCCCGTGCAGCGCGCGGAGATGGGCCAGAGCGTCGGCATAAAGGTCAGCGAGAAGGTTCGAGAGAAGGACTTGGTATACAGGGTAATCCAAGACTAGCTCTTCCGCTTCGTGAATGCTTAAGTGTCTCCCGCCGTTTTCCCCCACGATGCCTGAGATAACGCCCCGCGTCTCCCGGCTCAGATATGGCGTGGGAGAGGATTTCACCGCCATCGGGGCCCTGAAGGCGGGCGCGGAAGCTCTCGGGCGCAAAGCCTCGTACCCTTGGCTCATGGGGATCGGCGGAGCCGCCTTCCGCCTGTACTGGAGCCAGGAATGGAGCCTCGACATGGCCAATTTCGTCACCGCGGATGTCGTGAGGACCGCGGCGGAATCCATCGGGCTGGAGGCAGAGGCGCACTTGGGCGAGAAACCCGAGGATGTATGGGGGTTGGTGCGTGGATCCATCGACGCAAATTCGCCTGCGCTCTCGTGCGGCTTGACCGGCCCCTTCGAGACGTGTCTCATCGTCGGTTACGAGGAGACCCCGCGCCGGCTCCAAATCCGAGGGTACCTGGACGAGGGAGATGAGTACTCTCGGCTGGACTTCAGGCCATGGTATGGGTGGTGTCACCAAAGCTTCGGCCTCATGCCAATAACGACACTCAGAGAAGGCAAGGAGCCCGATTTGCCCGCCCTAATCAAAGCCTCTTTGGAAACGGTTCTCCGACTCGCGGGCGAAGGCAGGATTGCCTCTGAATATTGCGCCATCCACAACACGAGGCACGTGATGATTTCCGGACTGGATGCCTATATTGCCTGGGCAGGCGGGATTTCTGAGAAACCGAGAGGGGACGCTGCTCACCGCGGGTTCGCGACGTCACTGAACATGAACCAGCTCATAGATGCCAGGACGGCCGCCCAGAATTACCTGCTCGACCTATGCAACAGGGTGAGGCCTGCCGCGCTGCTCCTGTCCAGGGCTGCAGCGCATTACGCACACGAGGTGCTTGCGCTAAAGAGCGCGCGCCAACTCATTCCGTATCCCCAGGCGACCCCGGAGAAGGCGGCGGAGCGTCTGGAGAAATTGCTGGCGGATGACGAACGTCGGGCGGAGTACGCGAGTCTGCTCAGGACCGCCCAGAATGAGGACAGCGAGTCTCTCGGCTGGATCAGGAAGGTGGTCGAGGGCGGTATCCTCTGAAGATCCTCCGCATACCAAGAGCGTACCAGACATTATTAATAAGAGCTGGTGGCGTGAAGAATCGAGAAGGAGGGTTTCCCCATGGAAGGAGAAACGACCTGCCCGATTTGCGCTGAGCGGGTAGTCGAAGGCGATATCAAGGGACACATGGAGCAGATGCATCCTGCCGGGTCTTCCGCCGGCAATTCAGCGGGGGAGGGCAATCGGGAGAAGGTGCACGGGGAAGGCACAGGGCCGGAAGAAGCATCGAGGAAGCGAGGCTGGATAGTCCTCCTCGTGCTGACATTGGTGATAATCATCATTCTTGCAACCATATCAATCCTGATGGTTCCCAAGGCCGTCAAGAATCCTCTGGACTTCAGCTTGCCAGACACCAGCGGCAGCGATTGGAATCTGGGGAATCACATCCGCGAAGGCAAGCCGATACTCATCGAGTTCATCGCGCTCGACTGCAATCCATGTATATCGTGGGCGCAGAGCCCAGGCGGTTCGCTCAGGGAACTATATGGGAACTACGGCTCGGAAATCGAGTTTGTGACAGTGGTGACATCATTGGAAGGCGTGGGGCACATCACCCCGACGCCCGAGCTCGTGCGGGAGTTCAAAGAGCAGTACGGCACCCCATGGACCTATCTCGTGGACAACGGCACAACTGTGCGCAATCTCTACGGCGTCGTCGCTTTGCCCACGGTCTTCGTCATAGACAGGAACGGATATGTGGCATGGACGCACACCGGCATCGTAGACTACGCCACTCTCGAGGCGGCAGTGAGGCTGGTTCTATGAGGATCTCATCACCGCCCGCCAGTAAGTCAGATGATTCTCCAAAGGTCAGTATTAATATGCCTGAATGTTCTAGGATGCTAGCACGGAAGGACAGTTGAATGGCCAAGATGAAAGCCTGTCCGGTTTGCGGGCAGAAAGTAGGGATTGACAAGCTCGAAGCGCACGTCAAGAAGGTTCATCCGAAGGAGAAGGTGGACATCCAGCTTGACCAGGAAGAGCAGAAAGAGGTCAAGGAGGCCAAGAGGGCTTACAAGCCTTCGGCGAGACCGAGGGGAAGATGGATAGTCATAATAGCTGCATTCGTCGTGGTTGTGGTGATCTTGGCGCTGGTCTTGATTCCACGTGGCCTCGGGGTGGGAGACAGTCCGCCCGACTTCACGCTGACGGATAACGCCAGCAGGCAGGACTGGAACCTCGACATCCACCTGCGTGATGCCAAGCCAATCCTCCTTGAGTTCTTTCACCCGCAGTGCAGTGCGTGCATTGGCGAGGTCCAGACTCCAACATCTCCCTTAAGGGTTCTATACGGCGACTATGGGGCCAGTGTGGAGTTTGTGAGCATAGCAATAACCCTAGAGGCCGAGGGATTCACAAACCCGCCGACATTCGACATGGTGAACTCATTCATATCGCAATACCCCACGCCGTGGACCTACTTGGTGGAGACGTCAGGGACGGCCGTGAGGACTCTGTATCAGGTGACCGCGACGCCCACTTTCTACCTCATTGGAACGGACGGCAAGATTGCCTACAAGAACACCGGTGCGGGTGATCTGGCCGGATTGAGAAGCGCCATAATCAGCGAGTTGACACCTTGAAGGGAAGCCGCGAAGCCCGCGTCATGATTGTGATCCTGATTCTGAGCATGGCGGGAATAGGTCTCGCCACGTTCCTAGTCGCAAACCATTACAGGCTGGTATCGGCAGCGTTCTGCGAGATAGGCCCTTGGGCCGATTGCGAGGACGTCAACGGGGGCCCTTACTCTGAGGTGTTCCCTGGCCTTCCTTGGGCGGTAGTCGGGCTCGCTGGCTTTGTGGCCGTGTTCTGCCTGTCCTATCTCAAGCTGTACTATCCAGAACTCGATAGGAAGGGGCGCTTCGTGCCCCTCCTCTTGCTGTTCTCGGTGATTGGCGTCATCTTCGTGGTCTACCTGAACTACCTCGAGTTCGCGGTGATTCATAAGCTCTGCATATTCTGCGCTGCCTCGCACGCGATAATGATAGTCATTCTGATGATAATCGCCTGGTGGCAATACGCTGGCCGACATAAGGCGGAGAAGGCGGGCGCCGGTGTCACTCAAAGCCCGGACGCTTCGGAGTAGCCTCTGCGTCCTCTTGAGCGGTCTGCTCTCCGATTGCCTCGTTTCCGCCATCGCTCTCTTTGTCCGACCCTTCTTCTGCTTTGCCGACTTCGACGCCCCGCTTCCTGCGTCTTTTCCCATACAGAATCAGAAAGAAAGCCGAAATCACGATACCCAGAGCGACGATTACCACTAGGAGAAAGTCGCCGACGTTCAGATTCCCCACTTGCCGGGGGTGAACCACACGAACGGTCCCGGTGCTGTAGCTGCGCGCCGTGGCCATGCCGTCGGTGATTATCGCCCTGATGTAGTACAATCCCTCCGGGATGTCGGAGACAATCCACAGATATGTGTTATTGTCGCTGAGAGAGCCCTGGGGGACGACTCCTATGAAGATCTCCCCGCCCGGGTTTCTGTCGGTGTCATAGTAGAGGGTAATCGTTGCGTTGTCGTCCTCATCATGGTCGATCCAGGTGATTAGGAAAGTCCTGCTCGCGTCTCTCTCCTCGCTCGGCTCCAGGACCGTGATTTCTGGCGGGTCGTTGGCGGTAATCCTCAGTCGGCCGGCGCTATACGAGGAGTTGCTCGACTTGCCATCGTCTATGATTGCCTTGATGTAGTAGTATCCGGGGGGAACGAGGGTGGTGTTCCACACATAGGAATCGAAAGAGGCCCCGTCGGGATCCTCTCCCCAGGGAACTTGCGCAATCAGAGTCTCTCCGCCGGGCGTCTTATCAGCGTCGTACCACAGACTAATCGTTGCATTGTCATCTGCGTCGCGATCATCCCACTCGATCCTGTAGGAGCGGTGAGTCTCGTCGCCGATTGCATCTGGCTTGAGAATCGTTATCGACGGCGGGTGTACAACGGTGAGCGGGCCGGGACTGCATGAGTAGACTGGTGTGTTGATGTCATCGTCTATCGTCGCCTTCACGTAGTACTGCCCCTCTGGAATGGCGTCCAGGTTCCAAGGATATGTGTCCCAGATGCCATCTGGATCTTCGCCCCAAGGAACAAGGTCGATGAGAACCTCGCCCCCGAAATCGCAGTCCGTGTCGTAACGAAGGGTTATGGATGCGTTGCTGTCGGCATCTGAGTCCACCCAGCGTATGTTGAAGACGCTGTCTGCCATGTCTGCGACGCCATCCGGCTCGAGAAGTGTGATGCTCGGCGGATGGACTATCGAGACTCTTCCCGGGCTGTAGGCGCCGAAATCCGGGGTGATCCTGTCACTTATGACTGCCTTGACAAAATAGAGTCCGGCGGGCACGCTAGTCGTGTCCCAAAGATACTGGTCCCCAGGGCCGTCCTGGTCCTCCGCCAGAAGCAGGCTCGCAATCAGCGACTCGCCTCCGGGTTGATCGTCGACGTCGTAGAAGAGGCGGATATCGGCGTTGTCATCAGGGTCATCATCGGTCCACGCGATGGTGTGGTTCAGGTCTGCGCTCGTGATGCCGCTCGGTGGGGTGATCAGTGCGATTATCGGTTGCACCTCGGTGTTCGTGTAGCCTAGCGTACTCTCAGGTCTGGAGGCCAGGGTGTAATCGATGTTCGGATGGTTCGTTTCGTCGCCGTCAGGCTCCAACTCAAGGCTGACTCCGAGGGGCGGCAGTTGGGCATTTACCATGTCCCCGTTGCTTGGGGCAGTGTCTCCAGGCCCGCTCCCGCCCGGCCCGTACTCCATGCGGTCAACCGCCACCCAGTTGCCGCCAGCTTTGATGCCCGAAGAATCCCGCCAGGCTATCTTGATCTCGTCCTGTCCGGAATTCGCGAGCACGTCCCCTCCAGTCAGCGAGACGACCAGGAAACCGTACGGGTCTATGATGCCGCTCAGCTGTTGGGCGTATCCCCCGCTGTCCTCGACCCTGTATTGACTGAGAGCGACGGCATTTGCCGTCGGGTTGTAGATTTCAATCCAGTCATCGCCCATGGTCGGGTTGGGCATGACCTCGTTGATCTTGAGGGGAGCGGGCTGTCCAACGGTGGAATAGTGAAGGTCCAGGTTCGTGACCGTCGGTATGGGGATGCCGATTATCACTTGGCCCGCCTGCCAGTTGTTGTAGGTCTCGTCGCAGACGTAGCCCTCCACCCAGAACACCATAAGGTCGCCGGTCACGATGCCGTCCTTCTGCGGCGTGGCATCGTCGTCTCCCTCGGTGCTCATGGCGTAGGCTGTGTTGATTCCCGTGTTCAGCGTGCTCCCGGTGCCGTATACGACACCGTCAACCTCCGCCCTGACCTGCAGGCCGCTGGGAGGATTGTCACCGCCGTCCGCGACGACCACTCCCCAGAAATTATTCCCTATCGGTTCGGCCGCAGAGACGTTGCGGGAAGTTGGCACGAGTATGCACCCTAAAATGAAGACTGCGAGCAGAATCACTGCTCCTCCTCGCCCCGGCATAGACAGACCTCCCGCCGTCATACGCTGGGGTGCCAATTTAAGCCTTCCCTCACCTCTTGAGCACCAGCGTCAGGATGTCCCCGTCCAGCAGACCGTGATTCAGGCCAACCGTCTGCCCGGGGAACTTTGCGCTTGGGCCCCAGATGTTGGCGTAGCGGAACTTCTTGCGGAAGTCCCTGTGGATTGTCTCGCAGACGGTTTCGACCGTGGCGCCCTGCCTCGTGATCAAGGGCTCCGCCATGTCCGCATCCTTTCCCTGCGGCTTCAGGAAAATCCGAATGAAGTTCAGCACATCATATATGGTGTCCTTCAGCACGTCGAGTCCGCCGCCTTTTTCCGCCGAAACCGCCAAAAACTTCCAGCCCTTCATCCGCGCTTTGACTTTCTTCAGGTACTCATCCGTGACTAGGTCGACTTTGTTAATCACGATGAAAGCCGGGACGTAGACACGGTTCCCCGCCAGGATATCGACCAACTGATCCTCCGTGATGTCGTCGCGGACGACGATGTCGGCATTGATGTAACCGAACTCGCGGAGCATATCCGCGATGGTCTCCTTGTTCATCCGTGTGAGCTTCACCGTCGGGTTGACATCGACGCCGCCCCTCGATTTCTTCGTGATCACCACGTCCGGCGGGTGTTGATTGAGCCGGATGCCACTCTGGCTCAGCTCGTCCACGAGGACGTCGATGTTCGCCTCGAAGACATCGACCATGAGCATGATGAGGTCGGAGCCTCTGGCCACCGAGATGACTTCCCGCCCTCTGCCCCTGCCCTTCGATGCCCCCCTGATCAGCCCGGGCATGTCGAGGATTTGGATTTGCGCCCCGTTGTGGTACATGACTCCCGGGATGACGTCCAGCGTCGTGAAGTCGTAGCTGGCGACCGGGCTGTTCGCATCCGTTATCTGGTTCAGGAGCGTGCTCTTGCCG
>JAFNFQ010000024.1:15166-36281 GCA_017885655.1 Methanobacteriota archaeon
TGAGCTTGCCGATGTGGTGCTGGGTCGCCTTGTTGTACGGCGTGCGCTGGATTTCGTCCTCGACTTCTTTGATATGGTCTTCTATGGTGGCCATTCGACGAATGAGCATCCGGACAGCTGGCTAAAAGGATTGCGACACGAGCATCGGACGAGAAAGCTGTTCAACCCAGCTTTTCCGCGACGAAGGAATAATCCTCAATCCCACCGCCACACGGCACGACCCTGACAACCTCCCAGCCCGCCGAGAGACAGAGTCTCATCGCATCGTCATGGCTGAGGAGCAGCAGCGGGAACCATGATCCCTTCTTGCCTTTGTACTCGAGTCTGAGTCTGACGAGGCAGGGCGGACGCCCCTCGCGGACATTCTTCATGACATAGGGCGCGTGCCGAGGAATCCACGAGCCAGGTGTTCGTGTCGATGCTATGAGCCGCGCTCGGGGCCGCGCCACTCCCGCCAATCCCTTGAGGAACCGCCTCGTTGCGGCGAAGTCCCCGCAGATGCCGAAGTTGTTTCCGAACATGACGAAGGTATCGAAGCTCCTGGGCGGGAAGGAGAGATGGCGGGCGTCCATGAGGATAGCATTCCGGACGCCGCGCGNNTTTGGCGACATGGATCGCTTCAAGGGAGATGTCGATGGCGGTTACTCTGTTTCCTCTTCGCTGGAGATACAGGGCAACCCGTCCGGGTCCGCAGCCGACATCAAGCACATGCCCTCTCGCGAAGTGGATGGCTTTGCGCTCATCCTCCCGCCACCCGTCGCGTAATCCCGAGCATGACGCAAAGAGGGGGGAGATGTCGGTCACTTCCCTACGTCCGTCGTCCCGCTCGATCACAAGCCTCCCCATCCTTCCGTGCAAGTGGTCAATCATCGCCTGCCCATAGAGACGCATCGAGTCTACCATGTGGCGGGTGAATCGTCGCGCCGACTAGTTAAAGATGGGCCATGCAGGGCTATGGCGTAATCGTCGTACCCGCCACGCCTTCGAGGGCCTTCTCGAAGTTGTCTGGGTTCGTTATGATGACCCTCTCACCGCCGCCCTCCAGGAATTCGATTGCAGCCTCGACTTTCGGCCCCATGCTCCCCGGCGGGAAGTGGCCTTGGGCCATGTAGTGTCTCGCCTCGGCCACCGTCATCCGACCGATGTTCGTCTGCTCCACTTTCCCATAGTTCACCGCAACTTGCGCCACGTCGGNNCTTTGTCGATTACCGCCTCAACCCCAATCAATTCCCCGTTCTTCCTGATTACTGGGACACCGCCGCCCCCCGCTGCGATGACCACCCAATCCGTCGTGCCGGTGAACATCAGCCTCTCTATTGTGGCCTTTTCGACTATATCGATTGGCTTTGGAGAGGGCACCACACGTCGATATCCCCCCCTCCTGTCGTAGACCAGCTTCCACCCCCTCGCCTTCTTGAGTTCCTCAGCCCTGTCCCGGTCATAATAGGGGCCGATTGGCTTCGTCGGGTTCTGCATCGCCGGGTCGTTCTCGTCGACGACGACTTGGGTGACGATGCTGACGACATTCTTCCTGATCCCTCTGGCGGCGAGTTCGTTAGAGAGCTCCTGCTGCAGCACATATCCGATCTGTGCTTGGCTTTCCGCAACACAAACATCGAGCGGCAACGCCGGGACAGTCGCTTGGGCTGCTTCGTTCTGCAGCAGTATGTTGCCTACCTGGGGTCCATTCCCGTGGACAAGCGCGATGTCCCAACCTCTCTGGATAACCGCTGCTAGGTGCCGGCAAGTCTCGCGTATCCGCTTCCTCTGCCCCTCAGCTGTGCCAGAGTCCTTGGCGGGCAGGAGGGCGTTGCCACCAATAGCTACAATGGCGGTTTTCATCCGAATACCGAGGAAGGGACGATTAGTCTGCCATGGTCATATAAATCCTTGGATGCGCGTATCGATTCGGGGTCGATGGCTAAGCTGGGATTGAAGAAAAGCCGAAGAAAAGAGAATGGGGGGCCGGGCTGTCCCGGCCCTTTGGCGCGGCTTTCCCCGAGGTGGGAATCTTGAGTCTGGCTTACTGGCCGACGCTTGCTTCCACGGGCGCTTCAACCTTCGCGGGGCGTAGCCACACGAGGGCGGCGTCAAGCAGCCCGAGGAATGCTCCGAACACCGCAACTGCCATGAAGATGGCGATGGGTGTCGGATAGCCGACCATGATCAATGAGTGGACTTGGCCGGCGTTGTAGCCGAGACCGCCCGAGGTCGTCGGCAGGGCCGCCGCCCCTCCCGTGTATCCGGCGTACATCATGAGCCATGTAGCACCGATGACGCCTATGTTCCACATCACGAGCGTGATCCAGGCGAGTCCGCTGGTCCACTTGTTGAATCTCCTCTTGAGATCCAGCTCGAGGTGCCTGAAGAACAGGGCCACCGCCATCGTTGCCAGAACGCCCATGATGATGTATGCGAAGTACCCGACAGTCAGCCACATCCCGGCCCCTCCACCGGCGACGATGCGAGAGGCCGCGGGCACGCCGAACACCCCCTGATACAGCAGATAGGCGGTCAGACCCGTGGCGAGGGTTCCCTGAGCCAGTGTTGCTTTCGTGAATCTCTCTCCCCACTTGCTCCGAAGGCCATTGTTACCGCGGTCCATGTTCTTGCAAGGTTATGATGATGATATTAACGTTTCAGACCATACAGAATATATCAATATGGCAAAATCATCCCCCATGTCTGCCCGCTCATCACGATTGTGCACCCCACCTGTTCTGTTCCGGACGACAGGCTTGGAGTGAGTGGCTGAGACCAAAGATGCATGGTTGGTCTGGACCCAGCGACTGCGTAGCTTTTTAGGGGGCTTGGACCTTAGCGCGCTCGTGTACTCACCCGAAAAAGAAGAGACCCCTCTCAAGCGTTTCCTCAAGTCCAAATGGTTCCGGGTTCTCTACGTTTTCCTGATTGCCCTCGCATCCTCGGTGGTGACGGTCGGTACGGGTTGCCTGGCGACATTCTTCATGCCGCTGCTCATGTTCGCGGTGCCATATTACCTGAAGGAGAGGAACATCAAGCGCTACCTCATTAACGGCGTTGCGGTATTCCTCATCTCCCTTGTTCTTGTGAACCTCTTCTACACGGCCATGACCTTGGCTTCTCCCGAACAGGAATTGTCAGCGCAATCCGGCAATACGAGACTCGATCATGGGATGGTGGATCCTTACGCAGGCCCTGCTGGAAGCAGCTACAACTACTCAGTTGTCTATGTGAACACCGATCCGGTCGATCGCTCCGATGTATGGCTGACCATGAGAATCTTCGACGCGATTACGACAAAGACCAGCACGTTCAATATAAGTTCAAACATATCCAGCGCGGCATCGAACCTTGCGTCCGACGGATGGACCTACTACATGGATTTGGTATTGACTGAAGGAATCTATTTCTACAGCTTCACGGCGAACACTACATACAATGTGATTAAAACGGAAGTCTCAACGCCGCTCGGGTTCGGGCCAATAAACGCATCCTGGACCACATTCTCCTCCGTCATCGCGTTGGCAATCCTGGTCCAACTTCTCTTCCCCTTCACACTCTACCTCATCATCGTCGGGATGTACTGGTGGGCGGGGAAGGCACGGACTATGCGCGGACCCGCCCGCGTTCCATCCGATGCAGGAGGGGGCGGCTTCGAGTGCACGAACTGCGGCTCCGAGGTCTCTGCATCCGCCACCAGGTGCCATCGCTGCGGTGCGATTTTCGAGGATGAGGAGGAACCTGTAGTTCGCGCCAAGAAAGTCGAGAAGGGGAGGGGGACTGAGACTGAGGGGAAATCGGCTGCGACGAAGAAGGAAGGCAGGAAGTAGCGCCATCATCTTCGGCTTCGCCACGATTCTGTATGCTTGCCTGATTTTCTATTCATCCTCGCAGACGGACATTCCAGCCATCGCCATGCCGATATTCACCCTCTCTGACAAGCTTGTCCACTTCCTCGAGTTCGCGTTGTTCGGCAGCCTGCTGTTTCTGACATTCGCCTCGGCAGGCTGGCGACCATGGGACGCACCTCTCGCGATCGTTCTTGGAGGGATTTACGGGGTGACGGACGAGATGCATCAGTTGTTCGTGCCCGGGCGGTTCGCTGACCCCGCGGACGCCTTGGTGAATTGCGTGGGCGTCCTCGCAGCCGTGCTGATCCTCGCCTGCATAGACAGGAGAATGCATCCGTCCCAAGTACCTAGGCCCGACGGGAAGGCGTGAGAATTCGCGTTTCTTTGTGTAACTCCTCTTGGTGACAAGGCATAATATAAGCCTGTTATTGTTTATAAATATCCGCGAAATCAGATTACAATATAGAATTGGTGGGTGAGATGTATGAGCAGCAAGACTGTTGAGCTTGCCGAAGAAGTCAATCATTGCCCTGAGTGCGGGTCGGACAGGCTGGTCCGTGACTACACTCGGGGCGAGCTGCTTTGCGAATCTTGCGGCCTGGTCGTGGACGACAAGCAGATAGACCAGGGCCCAGAGTGGACCGCTTACGACAGCGAGGACCGCGACAAGTTGTCGAGAACTGGTTCCCCCCGGAACTACACGAGCCAAGCGATCAACCTGACGACCGTCATCACCTCCTCAAACAGGGATTCCAGGGGCAACCCGATTCCCGCGCGGGAAATGGAGAAGTTCTACAGGATGAGGAAGCTCCAGCATCACTCGGGCCACAACAGACCGGGAGAGCGGAGTCTGCCGGAGACGATCAGAGCCTTGGACCGAGTCTCATCGTTACTCGAACTGCCGAAGAGCATCAGGGAGGAAGCCGGGTTCATCTGCAAGAAAGCATTGGAGAAGGGCTTCCTGAGGGGACGAAGCATCGAAGCTCTGGTCGCGGCGGCGATATACAGCGCGTGCAGGATCAACGGCGTCCCAAGGACACTGGAGGAACTCTCCGGCGTGACTGGGCTCCCTAGAAAGGTCATCGCTAAGGCGTACGGTGCATTGTCTAGGCTACTGCAATTGAAGGTTCCGCAATCGAAGCCAGCGGACTACATCTCCAGATTCTGCAGCGAATTGGGGCTTGGCACCGGAGTCCAGGCGGAGGCGAGGCGGATTCTCAAGGAGATTGACGATCTGGACGGCAGCCTATCCCTATCGCCTATCGGGACTAGCGCGGCGGCGATATACCTCGCGTCGCTTGCGTGCGGAGAGAGGCGGCCGCAGAAGGCGATAGCCAAAGTCGCAGGAGTCTCCGAGGTCACGCTCAGGAACCGCTTCCAGCTGGTGAACAAGGCTTTCATGAGCAACCTCTCTCTCCCCCGGGGCCGCGTCCCGAAGCACCAGAGGATTGCGGGCACAGGTTCATGAGGACCCGCGCCACATCTTATCAAGCCTGAATATGGAAAACGTCCGGCTGCCGTCCTTTCTCTATGGTCTTATCAAGACGTACATTGCTCACTTTCTAGTACGAGCACGGGTTTTGCAGGAAGACGCGCCCAAGATGGGTTTAGTTGTTAGGGTGAAGAGACTTGCAAGTCAATAGTGCCATGGTGGCCTTGACCGGGGAATCCGGCGACGGGATAATCTCGCTCGGCGAGATACTGGCGAAGGTCCTGGCCAGGATGGGCATCAACATCGTCACCTTCAGGACCTATCCCGCCGAGGTCCGTGGTGGACAATGCATCTTCACCATAAACTCGCAGCAGGACCAGGTCTTCTCGCAGGGTGACGAGTACGATATCCTCCTGTGCATGGACTCCAGTGCCTACACGCTCAACAGCAATCGCCTTCGGTCCACCAGTGTGCTCCTCTACAACAGCGAGTCTGTGCCGCAGGAGCAGATCCGCGAAGTGAGCTATGGGATTCCAGTGAGGTCACTCACAGCCAGTACCGGGCTCGCAAGATCGAAAAACGTGCTAATGCTCGGCGTGATTTCGAAGCTGTTCAACGTAGACATGAAGGAGATCAAGGCGGTCCTTTCTGAAAGGTGGGGCAAGAGCCAGGACATAATCAAGAGGAACCTCGATGCCCTCATGGCAGGTCATGATTGGGCTGCAACCAACCTGATCAAGAAGGACGGCTTCAGGTTCGAGTCCGTCGACGCCCCGCGCAGAATAGTCGTGTCGGGCAACGAAGCGATATGCCTCGGCGCCGTCGGCGCGGGCTGCAGGTTCTTCTCCGGTTACCCCATAACGCCAGCTTCGGATCTTCTGGAGTGGCTTATGGACAGGCTGCCGAAGGTCGGGGGCGTGGCAATCCAGGTCGAGGACGAAATATCCGCTTTTGGCGCCGCCCTCGGAGCTTCATATTCAGGTGTTAGATCGATGACCGCGACAAGCGGCCCCGGATTGGCGCTCATGACCGAGTTCGTGAACTTGGCGGGAACTGCCGAAATCCCCATAGTGGTTGTCGATGTGCAGCGAGCGGGACCGAGCACCGGAATGCCGACGAAGACCGAGCAGTCCGACCTTAGCCACGCAGCTCTGGGCGGGCCCGGAGAGGCGCCGAGGATAGTCATCGCACCGACGAGCGTTGAAGACTGCTTCTACCAGACGATGAGGGCTTTCAACCTTGCAGACAAGTACCAGCTGCCAGTGATCCTCCTCTCTGACCAGAGCCTTTCGCATCGCCTGGAGGCGATTCCGATGCTGGACCCGGCAAGAGTCCCCGTCAGCTCGCCAAAGAGGCCCACTCCGGAGGATCTGAAGCACTACAGACGCTACCTGCGCACAGAGGACGGGGTCTCACCCATGTCCGTACCGGGCGTGGTCGGGGGCGCATATGTGGCAACGGGCATCGAGCGAGACGAGGTCGGCATGCCCAGCTATGACCCTGAAAACCACCAGTTGAACATGCGGAAAAGGCAGAAGAAGCTCGAGAGGGCCGCAATCGAGGATGCGGAGTTCGAGCAGTACGGGGTCGAGGACGCGCGAATCGGGATCATCAGCTGGGGGTCCACAACAGGAGCCGTGCGAGAGGCTGTGCNNGTTGGCGGTTTCACGGGGGCTCAAAGTGACATCGCTGCATCCGAAACTTCTGTTCCCGCCGCCGAAGCAGCGGATTGGCGAATGGCTATCAAAGCTTCGCGACGTAATAGTGGTAGAGGTGAACCAGACGGGACAGTATCAGCACATCCTCCAGGCAGAGTTCGGGAGGATCATGGATTCTCTTCACAAGGCGACAGGCCTTCCGTTCACGCCGGAGGAGATCCTCGCCAAGATAGAGGAGGTCGCGAAGCATGGGCGATGAAGCGGTCGGCGGCAAGGCGGCAGCAGGGATGACCCGGGCCGTCGTATCGCCGATGGCATACAGGTCCGAGCACAAACCGACGTGGTGCCCGGGCTGTGGCGATTTCGGCGTGCTCAACGCAATCTACAGGACGATGGCCGACCTGCAGGCGCGGCCTGAGAACTTCGTGATAGTCTCCGGAATCGGTTGCTCGAGCCGTCTCCCCGAATTCGTCAACGCTTACGGGTTCCACAGCGTGCACGGGAGGCTCCTCCCCATCGCCACGGGCATCAAGCTCGCGAGGCCGGAGCTGGAAGTGCTCGCGGTAGGCGGGGACGGAGACGGACTCGCAATTGGCGGTAACCATTTCATGCATGCGGCTCGAAGGAATGTCGACATCGCCTATGTGATGATGGACAACGCGGTCTACGGAATGACCAAGGGACAGCCATCCCCGACCAGCGAAATGGGGATGGTAACGAAGGCATCGCCATACGGTGTCCTCGAACGGCCTATCAACCCCGCCGCGCTCGCCATCGCATTCGGAGCGACATTCGTGGCAAGGGGCTACAGCGGCAAGCCCAAGGACCTGGAGGCGCTCATGGTCAGCGCGATAAGTCACAAAGGCTTCGCCTTTGTCCATGTCGTTTCGCCATGCGTGACTTTCCTCGACGCATTCGACTATTGGCAGGCCAACACAATCGAGGTGGAGGCACATGATCCGGAAGACAGGTCGGAAGCATTCCGCCTTTCATCGATCACAGAGAAGACTAGGCTCGGGGTGTTCTATCAGCGGGAGGAGGAGACCCTGGACGAGAAGTATAAAGGACTCAGGGACAGGGCGCTCATTGCAGGCAGGCTCAAGGTCGAGGACTTCATCCGTGAATATCAGTGATATTCCGATTCTCACGCGGTGGCCGACGGTTCCTGTCCGCCCTGCCAGATTCTCTCGGCCATTTCGTTCATGGCCTTCGTGATTGCAAGGTCGTTCGTCCAGATACAGATGTCGTCACCGATGTAGAAGCTCTCATCGTCAGGGATTGGGTGGCTCATGAGAAACTCCCTGCAATCAACAACGTGCAGGTAGACCGGCATCTCAAAATCCATCTTCCGTACGCTGGCATATCTCATCAAAGCCCTAACATCAGGGAGATCGGGGTCGCTGATAGGGAAAGCGTACCGCAATGTCACGCCAGCCCGTGACTTCTCCTCGAGGACCGGACCGAAGGCTTTCAGGATTCTGCCAGGACTATGTCTCGTCCCTATGCCGATGATTTCCCTCTGAGCCGAATCGTACATCTTCAGAAGCCTTTTGCGCGCGTTCCTACGTCCATAGATGGCCTCGAAGCTTCCATGCTTCTCGGGTTCGGCGCCCGCGCGGACGGCGAACTCCTTCGACAGCATGTCCAAGTCGGATTCAATGTCGATTGCCTTCTGCCTGTATTCCTCGCTCACCTTCTTCAGGTACTTGGCGAATGGAACGGCCTTGTACCGCAACGGGGTCTCAGGGACTATTTCAACCAGTCCCTTCTCGTGCAGCTGGGACATCGTCGCGTAAATGCGCGTCCTCGGCACCCGAGAGATTGGCGGGATCTGACTGGCGGTGGCGGTTCCAAGGTCAAGCAGGGCAAGGTAAACTCTGCACTGGTACTCGGTGAGTCCGAAATCCATCAGTCTCTGGATGCGCTCAGGGTTGATTGGCGTTGTATCACCTAGAATCGGAGGAGGTGGTTCTGTATAAGCCTTGTTACTTCGTCCGGTGACACCCACACGGCAATTGTTTATGATGGGAAATGCTCTTGAAGTGACGGTCGAGCCTTGACGATTTCGCGACTTCTTGGACGAATCAGGGTTGTGGTGCTCGTCGTTTCGGTGGCCTTGGTTGTCATTCTTTCATCGCGGCCCGCATCGGCATGGTCGAATGGCGGCCCCTCGTCCAGCACGTCTGCACCGAGGTATGGCACGCACGACTGGATTGCTCAGCATGCGCTGGATTGGATTCCAGTCACGGAAAAGCAATTCCTCGAGGACAATCTGAACGCTTTTCTCTACGGGACAGAGCTTCCCGACTTTGCAGACGCCATAGGCGGGGATGGGATAGGCGACACCCAAAATCATCATCTCTACTATCACTCGGATGGGCGCCTCCAGGACGATGCCGCAGCGAGGCGCGCGCGAGACACGTTCTCGACCGCGCTCGACAGACTCCGCGCCGGAGACTATCCCAGCGCGGCGAAGTGGGCCGGGACCATGGCTCACTACATCAGCGATCTCGGCGTCTTCGGACATGTGATGGGTGCGCCGACTGATTGGGGCACGGAGAATCACCACGATGATTACGAGACCTATGTCAAGGATCGCACAACCAGCTACGCTTCCTCTTACGACGCGGCGCTGGCCTTTGACGGGAACCTCGAAAACCTGAGCGCATACGATGCGACCCTGAGACTTGCCCACGACACGACGTTCGATGACAGCGGTCAGGGCCACACGGCCCTCTGGATGGATCAGAACTATGACTGGAGTAATTCGGCCTTCATCGCAAGGGTTGGGCGTTCGCTCAGTCTTTCGGTCAATGCTGTTGCCGACGTCCTCCATACCTTGTGGGTGGAGGCGGGGAAGCCGACAGGTGGTGTCTATGATTTCTTGGCGGCCAATGCTCTGGCAATCGTTTTCTTCATTGTCGTGCTCCTGACGCCAGTGGTGATTATTCTACTCACCAAATCCAAGAAACGCAGGAGTAAGCGCCGTGGCAGGCGCCGGAGATAATGCAAGTGCTCCCCTGAACCCTGTCGGTGCGATATCAGCGCTTCTTGCGCTTTCCTGAACCCCGCGGTGGGCTCTTCCTCTGTTTATTCCCCACTTTGACCTTGCCCTTCGAGGTTTCATGGAGTACGCGGTTGTGTACATCATCTATTCTCTGTCCATCCGCCTCGGGGAGTCTTTCCCGGCTCCTCGCGTCATAGAGGCATAGCAATCTGGCTTGACCCAGCGATGAATCCGCAGCCAGCTCCACAGCTAGAGCGCTCTCGATGTCTCCACGTTCGAAGAACAGTGGGGCGACTCTTCCGATCAGCCGGAGCTTCCGCCCTTGCGCTGCAGCCCTGTCCCTGAGTCCCGTTACCGCCTCAATCATACAACTGCAATTGCTGGCATTTCTAGGGATTACCTCCTCGGAGGCGAAGAGGAGCAGCCGCCCTTCGCTCATCAATCTCTCGACGGGGAGCCCCGCCGTGATCAGGGCATTCTCTGTGTCCTCCAGTTCGTGCAGGGGGAGGTTGATTGCCAGCATTTCGTCAGTGTCGGCACCATTCCGCAGGAATCTCAGGATGGCCTCCGCCCGCCCCTTGTCCGTTCGGTACCAAAGGACCAGGTGGTTACCGCCAAGCTCCTCGGCAAGGGCACCCTCGCAATCATCATCGAGCGCGATCATCGCCTAACTGCCACCTTCATGCTGCACACGACGCGGTAGTACTTGAGCTCTTTTCAATGGCGTTCCATTGTCCCATGCGTTCTTGAACAGCCACCCGTACACGTTCAGTTGATCCGGGCTATTAGTCCTGAGTGCGGTCTCATCACTCCCCCAGAGGTCTTCCTCCGCCTGCAAGTGCAGGTGATAGATGACTTCACGGTCGTCTATGATGTAATAACGGGCTTTGGGGCCTTTGCTGATCCTCACATCGATGGTGTCCGGCACCAGGCTCGAGGTGAGCTCCTTGGCAGAACCCTCGTCGATCAGCATTCGGACCTCAACACCGCGTTCAATCATCTTCTTGGCAATCTCGGGGAAGCTTTCCTGCATCGCTGTCAACAGTCCTCGCCTCGTCGTGCACATGTTGACGGATTCCTGGGCGCCGTTCATCATGCTCTCCAAGACCGCCGCAATGTTCTTGCGGCCACGGAGGGTGGCCGTCCGCGGTAGGTGGCTCTCAGGCATGTGCATGGCGCGCAGGAATGGCCAGACCTCGAGAATCTTGCTCATCCCTGCCTCGATTGAGTTGAAACGTTTCCTCTCCTCTTGGAGGATTCTGTTCCGGAGTTCCAGGGGGTCAACCGGTTCGTATCTCGCAGGCTTTCCAAGCACCTGCCGCACGAAGCCCTTGCTCTCCAACTTCCTCAGCACCTCGTAGGCCTCGGGCCTCGCGATCCTGGACTTCCTGGCTGTCTCCGAAGCAGAAAGGCTGCCCCCTCGGGCCAATTCGAGATAGGCTCTGGCCTCGAGCGATGATAGCCCCAAGGTCTCGAGGATTTTACCCAGTTCTGACTCGCTTGTCCTGCCCTCCTCGAGCATCGCGAGACAAACTGAGGCGTGCTATTAGTAGATTTCTCAGCGGGAACGGATCGGGCGTGTTTGTAAGGTGCATTACTGACGCTGGGCTATACCCCCGAGCCCCATCTTCCCATCCCAAAGGGGAGTGTCAAGGTGCCAAACAGAAACAGCGTGGGAAGCGAATCATCGGTGAAGAACGAGCCGGACTCGAAGCCCGAGTTCTCTCCACCGGTCATTGATGAGAGGAAGCTTGCGGTCCGGACTGAATCCCCGCAAGATGGGGGAAACAAGGGGGACGTGGAGTCGATGTCCCCGAACGGACAATCATGCTCTGAATGCCGCAGCACCCACCTATCCTTCGATTCGATACGTGGTGAATTGTTCTGTGAGAGCTGCGGTTTCGTCATGGAGGACAAGGTCTTGGATGAGCGGCCGGAGTGGGCAGCGTACGACCATGAGGACGAGAAGCGCCTCTCGAGAGTCGGTCCTCCGATAAAGCGAGGAACCCTCAGCAGCCAGCTCAGCACGGTCATAAACCCGGCCCCGGTCGATAGCCGCGGGACGCCGATTTCTCCGAGGGCCATGAGCATGTACTACCGCCTCGGCAGGTTGCAGCGCCAAGTCGCGAGGTCGGGCAGGGGGGAAAGAAGCGTGGGCGCGGTCTCAAGGAGCCTCAGCCGCCTTGCATCTCAGTTGCAGCTGCCGCCGGCCGTGGTCGAGGAGGCCAGCTTCATTAGTATGAGGGCGATTAAATCGGATCTCCTGCGAGGCAGGTCGATACAGGCGCTCGTCTCGGCGTCATTGTACATATCGTGCCGTAACTTGGCGGTTCCGAGGACCATCAACGAGATCTCCATAATGGCGGGAATCGGCAGGAAGCGACTGACCAAGACCGTAAGCGTGCTATCGAGGAAGCTCGGACTGAGGCCCAAGCCTGTGGAGGCCACTGACTACATCGCCCGCTTCTGCAGCGAACTATCCCTCGGCGAGGACGTTCGAGTCTTGGCCGGTAGCATCCTCGCCAAGACGGGTGGCGAGAATTCCCTGTCCCCGCCTGGGACGGCCGCGTCGGCCATCTACTTGGCAGCCCTTTCGCGCGGTCAGAGAGTCCCCCAGAAGAGAGTCGCAAAGGTTGCAGGAGTCTCGGAGGTCACCCTGAGGAGTCACTTCAAGCTGTTCGAGGGGTTGATCTCCCTCGACGTCCCGCGCGGGAGAGCCTCGCCTCGGACTGCTCAAAGGACGCACGGTGCCTACCCTCCAGGTCAGGCGTCGTAATCACCATCCTAAGCACCAAAAGGCTCTTCGGGGCGACAGCGGAGGGCCAGAGCCATTTTTAGCTTGAGGCCTCTATTAAAATATATATGGCCGCACCGCCATCCCGCGCGAAAGGTTGTCGATGAACAGGATTAAGGTCGTGAGCGAATTAGCAGAGCTTGTCCCCATGCTCCGGGCCGTCGATAGCGATGTGAAGAGAGAGGTTTTCAAGGAGGTCTCCAACGATTGGAGGACCGCCAACCAGGTTCAGGAGAAGTACGGGATAGAGGGAGTCGAGGCGCTGCGCTTCTTCGACAAACTCAAGCTAGTCGAGACCAAATGGCAGACAAGTGCCTCGGCGTCGCCGGAGAAGGCGTACCATGCCTTCTACGGATCCTTCCACATCAATGCGTCCGCGCCTGTCCAGGAGATGAGCGACATACTGTCGGTCGCGATGATGCCTGATGCGAAGTATAAGAAGCTGGAGGAGAAACTCGCCAAATCGGTTGGTGAGGAGGGCAAGTTCGCAGGAGACCTCGCAGATGAACTCGCCGTGACTCAGACGATGCTCAGGGCGCTCGTCAAGAGATCGTCGCGCTTGGATTTCCGCGGGCACCGAGTGCAGAAGTTCGAGGACTAGTCCAATGTCCGAGGACGAGAATCCCTTCGAGAATACTCCTGATGAGTTCGCGGATGCCGGGACAGGGGCGGGTGCAGCCCCAGCCACAGAAAGAGCGGAAAGGACGTCCGCGCATATGGACTTCAAGGATCTCGCGCAACTCTCCCCTCGGGTTGCCAGCAAGGGCAGGCTGGCCATGGGGGCGGGCGCCGCGTTCGTCCTGCTCGTCGTTCTCGTGTATCTCGGGATAGTCATGCAGGGGGGCTTGTACACCTACGTCTTCGGGATATCGGGGATGGTTCTCTCGACGCTTGTCGCATTCTTCTACATGCTGGACGATCTCCGCATCAGGCCGCTCAGAGTCACGGAGCGTGGCACGAAGTTCGTGGCGGGCATAATCTGGGCGCTTCTGCTCCTTCTGACTTTCGTCATGACGAGCATCTTCTGGCCGGACTACCTGCGCCTCATCTACCTCTACGCGATTTTCGTGCTGACGAACGCGAGCTTTGCGCTCTTCTTCTACTCGATGCTCTGGGAAGAATAGGTGGACGAGATGCTGGCAATCCTGCGCCTTGGTCACAGGATCGGACGGGACAAGCGCGTGACCACGCATGTGGCTTTGACCGCCAGGGCTTTCGGTGCGGACAAGATATTTCTGTCCTCCAAAGACGCGGGCCTTGTACGCTCGGTGAGGTCCGTGGTTGCCCGTTTTGGCGGTGATTTCGAGATCGAGGACGGAGTGGATTGGAAGAAGCTCGTGAGAGCGTGGCAGGGGACGGTGGTGCACCTGACGATGTACGGCCTTCCAATTGGCGAGGCAGTCCCCAATATTCCGAAGGGAGGTGTTCTAGTGGTGGTTGGTGCGGAGAAGGTGCCGCCGGAGATCTACGAAATGGCCGACTTCAATGTGGCGGTCGGCAATCAGCCGCATTCCGAGGTGGCGGCGGTGGCTGTGTTTCTGGACAGGCTCCTCGGCGGGGAGGGTGTCAGGAGGGTCGTGAAGGGCAGGCTGACGATCATCCCATCCGAACGCGGCAAGACCGTCGTGGATTCAGGGGAATACGCATCCTCCAGACGATAGCATAATATGTGGGCCTGCCTATCTATGACACGGTCAGGCCTCGGAGGGTGAGGAGATACCGGACGGCGAAGAGGGCATAGCCAATTTCGTGCAGCGAGGAGAGATTAGGGTCGGCGGCCTGAGGATGTGCCTCTTCGAGATAGGTGGCGCGTTCTACTCCATTCGTGATTCCCTGGAGAAATCGATAGGTCCAGCCGCCTCAACACTGCTCTATCTTGCAGGCATCCAGGGAGGCAAGCGTTTCGCCAACTCCGCGGGAAGGATAGGGATGATCAAGGTCGGTACGGAAGGCCTTACAGATTGCATCGAGATATTCTCTCAGGCGGGCTTTGGCAACTTCTTCATCTCGGACGCCGACTGGCGGGAACCGCGGGTCATCATCGAGTGCGACACGCCTACCGCCTTTGAGGCGTTCGCGTTCAAGGAGAACAAGCATTCCGCCAAAGGCCCTGTTTGCGATTATACCCGCGGTGTGTTCGCAGGTTTCTATCAAGAACTCGCCAGGCGAGAAGACATCATGTGTCTCGAGGTTGAATGCAGGGCTAGCGGTTCACGGCACTGCATGTTCGAGATAGGGCAGCACGACAGAATGATGACCAAGGCAATGGGCGCCAGGCCGAAGAAATGAATCTCACATCAGCTCAGTGAGCTTCACCTTCACTTCTCTCAGCTCGATGTTTACGATGTGTCTCGTGGTTTTCGGGGGATAGAGCCCGCCAGATCCCGCCATTTTCAGGACATCGTCCTTCGTCACGTGCGTGTGTTTCGCTCCCGGCCATGTGGTCAGGTAGATTGCGTCGTCGAAGTAGTCGACGAGGTACACGGGTATCTTCCTGCAGCCGAGCTTCTTGAGCGCCTCATACCTGTGGTGGCCGTCGAGGATTACGTAGTGGCGGTCTTCCACGAGGACGGGCTTCCTGAGGTAACCGTCGGCCTGGATCTCTCTCACCAGGCTGTCAAGCAACTCCGGTCTGATCTCCTCATGGCTCTTCAGCTTGCTGACTTCCAACAATTCGAAGCGGAGCTTCATGCGCCACTCTCCCGCTCGGTCGAGATTGTCCTCAGATGGCTATCGCTGCGCGAAAGCCTGCTGGATGAAAAAGGTTGTGCAAATACGGCTCCGGCTACTTCTTCGACTCCGGTGTCTTCGCGGACGACGAGGATTTCTTAAGGCTGACCCGCTTGGGGAAATACCTCAGGATCACGATGTCTCCGACGCTCTGCACCCACCTATAGGGCACGCTTACGGCCTTGGAACCCTCGACAAGGAGCGGATTCGTCTCCCCGACGAATACGCCTTCCACGAGGCCGTTGTCGACGTCAACTACAAGGTTGTTTACGTTGCCGAGGAAAACGCCGTTGTTCGTGTAGACCTGCAGGCCGATGAGCTCGGAAACTTCTTCGAGCAACTTCTCACCATCCCTATAGCCAGAAAGCAGAATCGAGTAGATTAATGCTTCGGTCGAGGCAAGGACGCCGATCTGTCGCGCTCAAACGATCGCGGCGGCGACGTCCTCGAGCATGCGGTCGCAGTACCTGCATCTCAGTAGCAGGGGTGTCTTGCTGCTGACTAGAAACACCGTCTCCACAGGCTCCTTCTGGTTCGTGATGCAGTTGGGATTGCCGCACTTGAGGATTCCCACGGCCCTTTCCGGCAGTGAGACGCGCCTCTTCTCCGCGACATTGTAGTTCCTGATGACGTTGACAGTCGCTGAGGGGGCAATGAGGCAGATCTTGTCGACCTCGCGCGGGTTCAGTTCCCTGTCCTCCACCTTCACTATGTCCTTCCACTTCATCTTCGCGCTCGCGACGTGCATGGCGACGGTCACCGTCGACGCGACGTTGCCGCTTATTCCAAGAATCTTCAGGACCTTCAGGGCCATGCCCGAAGGTATGTGGTCGATGACCGTACCGTTCTTGATCGGCTGCACGCGAAGCTCTCTCATTTGGTCCCCCCCAGTATGAGCGACAGTAGGGCCATCCTGACCGACACACCGTTGAGAGCCTGCTGGAAATATCTCGCGTAGGGGGTCTCGTCCACTTCTGCTGCAATCTCGTCAACGCGCGGCAGGGGGTGCATGATCATGAGGTTCTTCTTCACATCGCGCAACAGGGGTATATCGATTCGGTAGGTACCCGCCACCTTTGCATACTCCTGCGGATCCGGGAACCTCTCTTTCTGGATCCTCGTGACGTAGAGCACGTCGACATCGTTGATGACATCGCGGATGTCGTGGGTCATCTTCAGAGGTAGCCCCTTCTCCTTGACCTGGTCTATCAGTTCCCTCGGCATCTGGAGAGACGGCGGTGCGACGAAGCTGAGGTTGGTGCGGAACATGGACAGTGCGGTGGTCAGCGAGTGCACGGTTCTTCCATACTTCAGGTCGCCGACAAGGGCGATGTTGACGCCATCCAGCTTCCCGAGCCCTTCCCAGATCGTATATAAGTCGAGAAGCGTTTGCGTGGGATGCTGGCCCGCACCATCACCTGCATTGATGACGGGCTTGGATGCGAAGTCTGCCGCGAGCCGCGCCGCCCCTTCATGGGGGTGCCGGATGACTACCACGTCCGAGTAGGCATCGACCATCCTGACAGTGTCCGCCAGAGTCTCGCCCTTCATTATCGAGGTGCCCTCGGGCTGGGCGAAGCCGAGCACGCCACCGCCAAGTCTCTTCATCGCGCTCTCGAAGGAAAGTCGAGTCCGCGTGCTGGGTTCGAAAAAGAGGGCGGACATTATCTTCCCCTCGAGGGATCTGTCCGGCTTCCTGCCCGTCGCCATGGGCACCATCCCCTTGGCGGTCTTCAGGACCCTCATCACGTCTTCTTTCGAGAAATCCGAGATCGAGATGACATCTAGGCCTTCGAACGACGACATTGTGCGCGGGAAGGGGAAGGCGGGAGATAAATGTAGCGAGCTAGCCCCGTCTCCGCTTGCGGCCGACCTCGGTGACGTTCCTCGGCATCACCACGAGGCCACCCTCCTTCTTCATGTATCTCTTCCATTCCTTGGTGTACTCGGCCGTCCTCTTCGCCTGCTTAATCGAGAGGTCAGCCATTATCCGGCCGACGACCCCGTCGACGTCGACTCCAAGAACCTCGCGCATCAGGTACTTGAGCCGTTCGCGGTCCATGGTGCACCCAATACGTTACTTCTATTAGAAAAAATAGTTTGGGTTCACCGGTTAGGTGAACCCATGGGGTTGAGGAGGGGTCATAGGCAATAAAGAGGCAGGCCGAGCCTTGCTCGGGCCTGCCCATGGGTTGTGGAGGAGGGGTTTAAGCGCGAAATCACTGCATCACATCCACGGCCTTCCAGTCGCCTCCGAAATCCCTGATCAATCCGTTGCTCAACTGGAAGCGGACTCTGAGCCGTCCGTTCTCGAAGAAGATGTAAGCGTTCCTCAGCTGCGACAGGTAGAGGCTTATCCTCTTGCCCTTCTGCGTTAAGGCCCTCTCGACACACCTGATGAGGCCGGCGTTCTCCAGCGCGTGTATGCGCCTATAACAGGCGGCGATCGGTATCCCGTATTCCCTGCTGAGTTCGATCGCGGACCGGGGTCTCTTGAAGGTGGCGACGAGTATCTTTGCCGAGTACTCATCAGTCACGATTCGCGATGCTTCTAGAGGATCCATTTCTTACACCTCCTCTTGATTCTTAATTGGACGGGGGGTCTATTAAAGGGGCCAGAGCTGGTTATTTTCGCTGATTCTCAAGCTGGATAACCGCTGGGCCTCACTTGGAGACGTAGAAAACGATATCCTGATCCGCACTGAGCTTGAAAGTTTCGTAGTGGTATCCAGGGTTGGTGTTTGTGTCCGCCAAGACGGCCCCGTTGACTTTGAAGACAATCCTCCACTGGTAATCCACCCAGAAGCTGAGGACCTTGCCGGGTCCGAGGCTCTGGTTGTTCCATATGAAGAAGAAGTCGCCTAGCGTGTAGTCCTTTGTTTCCGGCGACTCGACATGGATCCTCGCGGCCTGATAGCTCGTGTTGTAGTCATACCCTGTGTGCAGCCGTCTCGTGCACGATTGGCCGTCTATCGGGTCGGTCCCGATGCCGTTGGGGATCAGCTGGGTAGTGTCCCGGCTTGTGATTATGATATGGAGGCTCACGACGAAGTTCACCTGGAGTGTCTTGCCCTCAATGCACTCTTCGGGCACATTAGAATTCGTGGGGTTGCCCCCCGGGAGCATAGGCCTAATCACTATCACGGAGAGTATGATGATGAGGGCGACTGCCCCCACGCCGACCCACTTCCATGGGAATGCGACGACCGAAGCCTTGGGTTTCTTGGATCCGGGCTTCTCGCCCGCAGCACCAGCCTTGTCTTGCTTCTTCATCTTCGTCTTGTGGACTTCCTTGAGGTGAGACTCCAAGTTGATGGACTTGACGAACGCCCCGCATTCGGGACAGGTGACTCTCTTGTCCTTCTCTGCCAGTTCTGATTCCCCGGGGTGATTTTATTGTCAACCTCGGTTATAACTCTTGCGGGCTGGTTACTAGAGATATTTCTTCAGCTTCGATTCGATCTGCGCCTTCGGGACCGCTCCGACTATGTTGTCCACGAGCTTGCCGTTCTTGAAGAACAGGAGGGTCGGCACGCCCATGACCCCGTACTCCCGCATCTTCACGGGATTCGGGTCCGCGTCCAGCTTGGCGAACACGGCTTTGCCAGCGTATCTCTTGGCCAGGTCCTCGATGTAGGGCGCGATCACTTTGCAGGGCATGCACCACACCGCCCAGAAGTCGACCACGACCACCGGATTCTCCTTGATGACCTTGTCGAAGTTGGCGTCGGTGACCTCAACTATGGCATCAGAAGCCATCTTTTCACCTATTATGCGGTAGATGCCCCGAGCGCATATAAACCATGTCTTTTCTCCATCAGACGGCTGAGGTGTTCTCAACTCTGGCAACAGCCTCCTCGACACCCGCAAGCCTTTAATCGGCGGTGAAGTGTCAGTGCGGCAACATGGCCGGAGAACCGAGAGACGAAGTGCGGGTAGAGGTCTCTAGGGATCTCGGCCTCGCCGACGTCGTTGGCCTTGGGGTAGGCGCCATGGTAGGAGCCGGGATATTCGTATTGCTCGCCCCCGCGACCCAAGTCGCTGGCCTGTCAACCATCTTGGCTCTTGCTGCGACCGGGCTCGTAGTTCTGCTGACTGCGGTTTCGTACGCAGAGTTGGCATCTAAGTATCCGAGGGCTGGCGGCGGCTATACATGGGNNCTCTCCGCCATGAGCTTGTCGGCGTTCTCGCTGTACGGGGTGGCTGCAATCTTGGATTGGGCGGGAGCGATAAGAATGACATCGTTCCTCTCCGATCCGACATATGTGATAGCCCTCAAGGTGGGGGCGTTCTTGGTGATTCTGGCCTTCATATCCTCAAGCGGCATCCGCGGCAGGATTAGGGCACGGCGCCTGCCCTGGGGGTTGATAGTCAAGACGGTGTTGGTGCTGGCGTTCCTGACTGCGGCTTTTGTCGTGGCGTTCGTCAACCCGCCATCCTCCGGCGCGGAACTGAACTTCTTGGGAACGAGCGGCTGGGCCGGGNNTCCCTCTGGCGATAGCCTTCACTTTCGTTGCCTTCGAAGGCTACGAACTGATTGCTCTATCTGCGACAGAGGTCAAACAGCCGCACAAGACGATTCCCAGGGGCATTCTCATCTCCGTGGGATTGGTCGTGCTGCTCTACGTGTTGCTGGAGGCCTCCCTTCTATCATTAGCGAGATACGGCTGCTCGGGCAGCCTGACCGCCTGTACACTCGCAGGTCCCCGTCCAGAGCTGAGCTTCGCCTCTCTCGCGCTCAACAATCTCGGTCCGGGTGGCGCTGTGCTGCTGCTGGTCGCGGGAGTTGTCGCAATGGTCACGGCCGTGGGCAACAACCTGTCTTCCGCGGCGAGGTTATCCTTCGTGATGGCAAAGGACGGAGTGCTGTTCAAGCGGCTCGGTGAAGGGCAGCGTGGCGGGAGAATGCCGAACCCCCCGGTGCTGGCAAGCGGCCTCCTCGCTTCCATGTTCGTTTTGCTGCTGGACATACCTCAGATGGCAATGGTTGCGAGCATCCTCTATTTGATACTCTTCGCTCTGGTCGATGCAGCTCTGGTAGCCATCCATCGCCGGGACAGGGAAGCGCCGCGTGGCTTCAGGGTGCCGCTCGTCCCCTTTCTTCCCGCCATCGGGATAGTCGCCAACCTTGCGTTGGCGGGGTCTCTCTGGGCTTTCCCCGCGTTCGGGTCAGAGATGCTGGCCCCCGGGAGGATTGCCTGGTATGTGGTTATCATGTGGATCACGGCGGGGATGTTCTATCACTTCTTCGCTGGTGGAAAGCAGCTCGTCGGCACGGCCGAGGGCGCCAGAAAGGCCGACCTTTCAGACATCCTCGCGACCGAGAGGAAAGAGATAGACCTGCAGCGCTACCGTGTCTTCCTGCCGCTGAAGGAGTTCACCGACCTCAACCTCGTGAGATTCGGCGCCCAGATCGCCAAGAATCGTGGAGGTGAATTGAGCCTTCTCAACGTTGTCGAGATTCCCCGCAACCTCCCGCCGAAGGCAATCAAGTTCTCATTCGTCAATGACAGGATCAAGGAACTGCAACGGCTCACGAAAATGGCGGGGAAAGAGGGCGTCGATGCGAGGGCCTCAGTGAAAATCGGTCACAAGGTCTACGAGATAATTGTGGACACTCTCTCGGAGGAGGATGTCGACCTGCTCGTGCTCGGATGGCGG
>JAFNFQ010000025.1 GCA_017885655.1 Methanobacteriota archaeon
GAATGCCGTCAGCATGAACGCAACAACCGCGATGATGATGACGACAATGGTCACCATGATTGGGAAGACGCTGGGATTGCCCGTCTGGTGACCGTAAGACTGCAGGTCCAAGTCGACAATTGTCGGAAGTCCCAGGAACAGGCCCCTGGTCTTCACTAGGAAACCGACGCTGTCGGAATAATAGTCTCTGGATGGAGGTTCTGGTTGTTCGGATCCGTTGACAATGAAGGCGCTGAATGTTCCGGCTGCAACACTCACCGTCTCGGGGCCGGACACATCGAAGCTCCAGAAGTAGTTCGAGCCATAGTTCGTTTCCATTCCGGATTGATGCCACCACTGCCCGTCGTAGAGAGGGAAATGGAATTCCTCCAGAGGAGGATCGAAGCGGTACTCCGATGACAAGGCGGTTAAATTGATAAACACTTTGACGACAGCGAGGTCGGACGTCCTCAGATACGTGTCACCTTCGGAGTTGTACACCGAACCTCCGATTATGATCGTCCTGCTGAAGCTGCAGTGATAGGTCTCATTCGAGCCGCTGCCGACGGCAACCGATTCTTTCCCGATTACATTGAGGCGCAGGATCTCGGTGTATGATTCGTTGTAGAGGACCCCCGTCCCGGCGTACTCCCAGTAGTCCCCTGCTGTCCATTGGGGCGCGTCGCCTTGCGCTCTTGCGGGGGGCGAAGCAAACACGAACATTCCTAGGATTACCGAGGATACGACAAGCCCCACTGCGAGTCTCCCCATCGTGTCTACCTCTCGATCTCCACTCTCTCGACCATCAATCCTCCACGATTTATAGATTGCCAACTTCCAGGCGTCAGTACCGCCCCGGCGCCTCTTTCGGCGACAGCATTCGCCGATTCGTACGAGAACCCAGCAATAGGGCGGGAGCAGGCGAAGCAACAACCGCGAAGAGACCGCAAACATGCTGAATATCCAGCCGATCGTTCCGAAGCTCGGGACGATCGAGCGGCGGTTTCGGGCAATCCCCCTGAAGTTGCGCGCAAGCGAGAGTGAGTCCCGAACAAGCGTTCGGAAGTCCCGCGCAATCGCGCGAAGCGATCGGAAGGCTCTTCGAAGGTCCCGACCGACCGTCGGACACCCCCGAACGCTCCGCCGAGCTTCCGGACAAGCGTCCCGAAGCTCCGCGCAACCGCCCTACGTCCCGGGGCAATCCCGCGACGACCCCGGACGACCGCTCGAAGACCCCGGGCGATCGAGCGATAGTCCCGGAACACCGTCTGATGCCCGAGAGACCTGCGCGGAACCTCCGCGCAATCGCCCGCGAGCCGAGGAAGATTGAGCGAACATCCCGAGGGATCGAGAAAAATCCCAGGGCAACCGAGCGGGATCACGGGGCGACCGCCCGATGATGGCGGGAGGGTCCGCTGAGGGCCAGTGCGACCGCCTGCAAATCAAGGAGAATCAGGGAGTGGATGCGGCGGGTCGCCCGCAGGTTGCCGCCGAGCGAGCGCTATCCCGGCCATCCCGGCCCGACTTGGGGGGTGACGGGGCGCATGCTGCTTCGACTGATGCGGAACGAAAAAATAGATGCCCCCCGGGGGAGGTGAACTGACCCGAGGGGCCAAGCGTGTCGGATTCTCGATGTGCGGAGACTGTTGCCTATTGAGTTGCCTCGTGGACCGGCACCGGCAGCGGATGCACCGCCTCGTCCTCGTCCGGCCGCCTCAGCTTGCTCCTGAGGCGCTGGAAGACCTTCGCGACGTTGCTCGTTTTCTGAACGGCCGCCATCATCATGTCGATCGTGCCCGACGTGGTGACGTACGCCCTGTCTATCTTCGCGACGGTCAGCTGCGTGGCCGAGCTCAGCTGATGCTTGAGCGACTCCTGCTGCGCGTGCGCCGCCTTCGCTTCCTCGACGGCGAGGGCGAGCGTGGCCTTTGCGACGGTCACGTTCATCCCGCCCTTCTCGAGGTTCGCCTTCTCCTTGTCCAACTGCTCTATCACGGTTTCTCCTAGCCCTAGCACTTCCGTATGCGTATGTGTCATTCCTTTTTCCTTCCTGTCCCCCTGCTAAGGACGCTCTTCGTCCCTCCTCAAGGGTCCGCATGGATATCGGCGTGCGTGGCAATGTTGATTTAGAGTGCTTGCAGGGTGCACGCAGGGTGCTTGCAGGGTGCAAGCACCCGGAAGATTCAAATAGAGTGGACGGCGCGGGCGGTCCTCTCCCGCGTCTCACCCCATGCAACCGTGTCGGGCGGGGGCATGATCATTCTTGAGAACGGTACTGTCTCCCCCCGCGGGACTGCCCTGCGGCCAATCGACCGCCTCGGGCTCGGGGGCGGGGATCTCGTTGACGGGCCGGACATTCCCTCCGTCCTCGGCGACGGGGGTTGGTGCGTCGGGCGCCTCGACCGCCTCGGCCAGGCTCTTCGCCTCGAACAGGCCGCACTCCGTGAGGCGGTAGACCTTCATCCGCTTCTTGCCGCCCTTGACGTGGTGGACGATATACCTGACCTTGCCGAGCTTGATGAGTTCCTGCAGCAGCTGCTGCACGTATCCCCTAGGGGCGCCGACAGCGTCAGCGATGCCGTCCTGGGTCAACTCAATGGGGTACTCGTAGGACTCTTCGAGTTTTTCGAAATTCCTCAACTGCAGGAGTATCCTTTCTACAACGGTTCGAGGGGGTTTCAAGCGCATCCTCAGACTATGAGAATTCCCGTGTGGACTATTAAATGGTTTGGAAGAGTCATCGAATGATACTCGGTGGCACGCGGTCGGGGGCGGCGGTATTTCAGCGTTTTGCGGTCAATATCATTCAGCGAATTGAGAATGAGGCTGGAAGCGCGGAGACTCACAGTCACGAGCCCCGCCGGGTGAATCTGGCGGTGGAGAGCCTTCCCGCTTGAAGTGAAGGGCATGGTGGAGTAAGCAATGGGAGGGCAATCAAAAGCTGAAGACGGGCCGTGCGAAACTTGGAGACCACCCTCAATAGATGCTGCTGCCTGGTGATTCCTCGATTACTTATACCCCGAGGAGGCATGCGAGGCAAGTGACGCTGAAGAAGGGAGGCGGGCTCGACGAACGTTTTACTGTCAGTTAGGCCGCGGCACGCCGAGGCGATTGTCCAGGGGAGGAAGAAGTACGAATTGCGAAGGAGGATTTTCAGGCGGGAGGACATAGGCCAGGTCTATGTGTACTCCACTTCCCCGGTCAGCAAGATCGTTGGCTCGTTCGAGGTCGGGGGCATCATCGAGGACTCTCCTGACGGCCTCTGGGAAACGTGCCGGAGGCACGCCGCCGTTTCGCAGGACGAGTTCTTCGAGTACTTCGCCGGGGCGGTGACCGCCTTCGCCATCAAGATCGCCAACATGCAGAGGTTCGCAAATCCGCTCGATCCCAGTTCCATCTTTGACGATTTCAAACCACCGCAATCTTTCCGCTACCTTCCGATAGACATCAGCCCCCATCGGGGAAACGGGAAGCGGGGACGGGCGGTTCAACGCGCAAAGGATTCGGGCAGGAAAAAGGCGCGCAAGCACTAGGCGCAAGAGGGCATGTCTGCAGTCTTCGCGGTGCGGCTCCTCGTCCCCGGGCGTGTCCTGGAGTCCAAGCGAGTCCCCCGGAATCACCGGAGACCGGTCCGAGGATCGGTTCGGGTGTTGAATCTTGAGGGACGGGAGGTGGTCAAGGAGGAGGAACGGAAAGCGTGACCCAAGGGCGAGCGTGCGCATGTGATTGTCGCGAGATGATTCTCGGTCAGCGAATTGAGAACACGGTTCGCGTATGGCATTGGCGGGAGACTTTGGCGCACAGGGCAGTCCTGTTGAGATTGATTGCTGCAGGAAACGCAGATATGGTGACCGCCAGCACCCCGCCTGTCATCAGTCTTCGGGTGGGATAATGAGGCGTCGGCTTCCTCCACAGGGGGCTGAAAAACAGAAAGCGGGGGCTTTTGGGAGAGTCTATCCAGGCCATGATGCCATCGTGCGGCTAGCCGCACGCAACGATCATGTTCCACGCGATTGCCTCGGCGTTAGGGTCAAGAATGCGGAGCTGCACTGTCATGAGAGGAGGGTTCTTCAAAATGAAGAAGTCGTTCCCGGGGCTGAACTCTCCTTCGGCCGGCATGTCATGATACTGCAAGGTGCCACTGGCGTTCAGGGAAGAGAGCGGACCTGAGCGGATGACCTGGCCCGGGCCCAAGAAATCGGAGTCCGCCGGGTACTGAGCGAGTTCGTAACTGAGATTGGAGACCATGGGCTGCGGTTGGAAGGTGGAATATTCGACGAAGAAGACCATCTCGTCGCTCGTCCCATCCGTTCTGAGAACGATTGGCGGCACAGGCAAGTCACAATCGCCTGGCTGGATGATCCCGGTGTTCCACCACAGCCAGACGGCCGTTCCGGACACGACCAAAGCGAGAGCAACGACCGTCACCGCCAATACTCGCCTGTCCCTGAACACGACTTCAAATACATTCTCCTCGCCATAAAGATTCCGAAACGGCTCTCAGACGCCCCAACAAAGAACGGGGGCGCTCGCTGCCGAGCAAGCGTGATGGGGCACAAGACAGGAACTTGGCACACTCCTTCGGGCCAAGAACCCTCTGTGAAGCGGGCCCGCTGGGTTTTGATTCTGACCCTCGTTACGACTGGTGTTCTCAGCAGTATTGGAGACAAGCGGGTCAGCGACAATCACCGCAAAACCAGAATTGTCACAGGGTCTTCATCAATGAGAATGGCGCTGATGTCCGGGATCTTCATCATACCTGGCACGAACACAGCGATTCCTAGCGATTCCTCCGCCTCGGACATGGTGTGCATAGTAGTCCAATAGGGAGAAATCAACCCAGAACGATTCTGTGGCCATCCTGTGCGTTTCTGCCCCATATCCTGTAAGAATATCGGGGGTTTCAGGGGGTGTCCCCCTGAGAGAAATCAAGGCTTCGTCATTCCTGTGTCAGTTTGCGATACTCATCCTCCAATTTCCTCTTATCCTCAAGAAAGACCTTTGCTAATTGAATCGCCCAATCCCTATCTGTCAGTCCATTCTTGCTTCTCCGGTCATAAGCCTTCAGGGTGGAGTCACATGCAAAACACCTTTGGCTTCCTCCTATCTCACTTACCATCCTATCCACGACGTTGATCCAAGTTGCTTCATTTGTTGGCCCCAATAATTCCTTAATCGGAATTGAATGCCGCACATACAGATTGTCAAGCTGGTCTCGGATGGCTTTCGTTCTGCTTGCTCTCTTCTCCCGTTTAGCTTTCTGAGTATTATGATGGTCTGCTAGGATTACGCCGACAACTGCCGTCAATAAGGCCAGAAACAGAAACAGGATGTTGATGTTGAAGTTGAGCAAGACCGCAGCAAGGGCAATCACTATGACGAGTATCAGTGCTATCCATGACAGGTGTTTCTCAAGAAATCCTTTCTTTCTCGGTTCGGCCAACTATCGTCCCTTCCTCTGATACCAGATGAGGAATCAGAGGCAATAAGCTTTCCATGTGTCTCCCTGAGTGAATCCATCAGAGGAATCCTTAACTATCCCCTGAACATTCTAGCCTTGGAGTGAAAGGGAATGATGACAGGGAAGAAGGCGAGTGCGATAGTGGCTATAGTAGTCTCTGTTACTGTGGTCATGGTCATCGTGCTTGTATTCATGTTGCCAAGAACGCCTACGGCCAATCCGGTTCCAGACTACACAAAACAGGGTAGCCAATCTTTCGTGGTAAGCGGTTGCGATGCTGACCCAGATAACACTAATGCTCGTCACGACATCTATCTAGGCGAGGCGACTGGGAAGTATCGGGTTCACATTCAGCTCACAGTGGCGGGTGACTCCGTGGATGCATATTTGGGAGATAGCGGCATCACGAAACGGCATTGGCAAGACGTGACGAGCCTATCGGACAGCTATCGTGCCAGCGACGCGAGTTCTGGCTATGACACAGTCCTTTTCGACTATTCTATTCGCATGATTACGTCAACTCAGGTCGGAGTGCCCTGTGCTGATATCCATAGCGACGTGTCACTTGTCTGGTCGATATCACTCAGCTAGATGGTCGATTCTGCATGCACTCAATGTCAACAGAGGTGTTGCAATGGTTCAGGTTCGCCGGATTGTATTTTCATTGATTGTGTTGGTATGCTTAGGATTGACTTCCGCAGTATTCATGGGGCCGATACCGACAGACGAGGCCAGAATCGCTTTATTCCTGACTTTATTCATGTTGTCTCTCCTTACGCTCACTCAATTGGGGATAGTCTCAGACAAGGAATGGTATCAGGATGCACTCCGACGCTACTCCATAGTCAGTGATAGATACAAGCTCTCGGTAGCCGATAAGGGAATTATCACGGATTTCCTCGTGAATGCCCGCGACGTGAATCTGCAAGAGGACGCACCGACTGAATCCCATTGAAGGGTGGAAAGAGCGGGTGAACGACCGAGATATCCTGAGTTCTCCCGCCGCGAGACTACATGTAGCCGCAAGGAAAACATGCTCCGACAAGATAAGAAACCTTAATGCCCCAATGCCTCATTACGACCTTGAAGCCCGTGAAGACTGGAGCCGTCTATAGAGGGGATTGCACCAACATCTTGGTCACTTATATTCCCGACAATAGCATTGACCTGATCTACATCGACCCGCCGTTCTTCACCAATCAGGATTATGAGGTTCTATGGAAGGATGGATATGAGCTTCGTGCATTCGAGGACAGATGGAAGGGAGGAATCGAGAACTATATTGCGTGGATGGAACCGAAGCTGAGAGAATGTCACCGTGTGTTAAAACCATCCGGAAGCATATATCTCCATTGTGATTGGCACGCTGTCCATTATCTCAAATTACTGATGGACAGAATCCTAGGGATTGGGAATTTTCGCAGTGACGTTGTGTGGCAGAGAACATTCTCCCACGGTGATGCCCGCAGACGGTTCATGAACATTAGTGACCACATTCTTTTCTATTCAAAGTCAGACGATTACTTCTTTCAACAGCAGTATCAACCTTACTCGAAAGAATACACCGACCAGTATTACAACAAGGTGGATAAGAACGGTAGGCGCTACCAGCTCGTTTCGCTACGCAGTCCTCATCCTCGTCCGAACCTGACCTATGATTATAAAGGTTACAAGCCGCACCCGAACGGGTGGGCCGTTTCCAGAGAGGTCATGGAAGAGCTTGACCGAGCTGGAAAACTCTATTTCCCTAAAGAAAAAACTGGCACAATCCGCGAGATATACTACCTTGACGAGCAAAAAGGAGTCCCCTGCTCAGACATCTGGTTGGATATCCCTCCGGTAAGCGCCCATGCTAAGGAGCGTCTGGGCTTCCCCACGCAGAAGCCTGAGGCTCTTCTCGACAGAATCATACGCAGTTCGAGTAAACCCACTGACATAGTCCTTGACCCAATGTGTGGTTGCGGAACTGCCATAGCGGTAGCGCACAAGCTTGGAAGGCGGTGGATTGGAATCGATGTCTCACCAACCGCGTGCAAGCTCATGACCGACAGGATGAGGAAGCTAAAGGTGGAGGGGATGGAACTCCTTGGTATGCCCATGACCATTGACGAGATCAGGGCACTTCCACCCTTCGAGTTCCAGAATTGGGTCTGTCAGAAGCTCATGGCAAGGGTTTCGGAGAAGAAGGTTGGAGACATGGGCGTTGATGGACGGCTTTTCGATGGAAGTCCCCTTCAGGTCAAGCAGTCAGAGAACATAGGCCGCAATGTGATAGACAACTTCGAGACCGCAATTAGGCGCATGAAGAAGAGCAAGGGGATAATCGTAGCCCTCTCCTTCGGCAAGGGAGCTTATGAAGAGGTTGCTCGCGCCAAGAATCAGGACGGGGTTGAGATCGAGCTGAAGACGGTAGAGGACATCATTGCTGAGGAGTAGTCGCGGTTCATTGAGAACGACTTAACCGTTGCATATACAGCTAGTGACCTGAAGGGTTGTCGGGACCTCAGGCTTGCTCCAATGCCATCGCAATACGGTCGCGTAGTCAAATCCCGGTGAGAAATCCCCACTGAGATTGAATGTCTGATGCTCCCAATACTTCGACCCATTTTGAAAGATGAAGGTGAAATTGACTGTGAAGTTGGTGCATGATTGTTCCTGAAGGATTAAGATGCTCTCATACGTGAAAGTGACATTAAGCGAGATCCATACACCCCCCTGTCCGTCCAGGGTCGGCACTGGAGGATCATAGCTCAGACATCCTTCAGGACACGAACGCTCTCCATTAGGTTTTATTTCCTCAAGAGCCGATAGATAGAACAGCACGGCCAGAATGATGACTGCGGTGACAATAATCGCCAACATGGCAATCCAACGACTCCGCCTCTGCTTTTCTTCATCTTCCCTCTGTTCGCGTAGTTGTTGTCGAGATTTCATGGATGCATTCGATCCTGACGGGACAGGCGACAATAAAGGTGACAGTGAGTATTGAGAAAGTGACATGACCGCGCAAACAGGCGGCAGGGAAAGTAGAAGAAGGTTGATAAAGGGAGAATCTCCTAAGCCTCTGGGGTGATGTTAAGCCAGATGAGTTCCTCAACTGAACCCGCCGACACTCGCAATACCTCAACAATGACGGTTGCCGAATGGCGGGAGCTCATCATGCACTATAAATCATCGTGCGAGAGGTTGATGAGCATGGATAACTCGGCAAGCTTGTTTTGGCTCGGAGTCATGTTCTCGGCCATAGGAGCTGCGGCCATATTCGGGGTCGGAGCTTTCTTTCTCCTGCTGCTCATGGCGGCTGTCCCCGCAGGCGTTTTTCTCTACTATGTTCTCAAGCGGAAGAAAGGAGCCTTTTTCTGGGCGTGTGAGACACTGCTACTAGTTCTTGGATTGATGCCGTTTATCCTAGCCGCATTAGGTATCGATACACCCATTTCACGTAGCGGCGAGGAATTTCTGAAATTCGCCGGACTCTACATACTGCTCCTGTTTACAGTCTTCTTCATTATCGAGAGCCGAAGGTCCTATCTCCGCTTATATTTCGTCAGGCACAGTCTTGACATGCTGCTGCAAACAATTTCTTACGGAAATCTCGTTGATATCACTAGAATCCAAATGCGATTCCAAGAAATGACTGGGAGAATGGCAAATGCATCCAGATGGTTTGCAGTCGAGTATGCCCGACTCCTCTGCCGTCTGGACCATACGCCCATAGAAGGAATACCCGATGATCTCCTTCACAAATGGATTGTCAGGACGCAAGGATTCGTACCTCTGAAAGAGTTCGTTCAGAATGAGCGAAAGTTGGACTGAGTGCAGGGTGCCCCCGCTATCAATCCGGGAGCGGGCAACTGAAGGGAAGGAGGATAGTCCTCGGCATCACCGGCAGCATCGCCGCCGTCGAGGACGTGAAGCTCATCCGCGACCTCATCCGCTACGGAGCTGACGTCGTCCCCGTGATGAGCAGGGAGAGCACCCGCGTCGTCCACCCCAACTCGATACAGTTCGCGTCGGGCAAGGAATGCTGACATCCGGGAGGGCTCACCCTGTGAGTGCTGAGACGCCTTGACACCGGTTCGCCACGCGTCCCGCTCACGGAGAATCCTTCTCGTTGCGGGGTGATGCGGCGCGGCATCGCTGTCAATCCGTCTCGGGAATGCCGTTCTCCCTGAGTGCTTCTGCAGCAGCGGTGATGTCCTTGGGATCACGCGAATGCCAAAAGAGAGGGTTGACTTTTTCATGGAGCATTATCACACAAGTCCGTCGACTCTTGGACAAGGAGAAAGATTCCATAGCAGCGAACGTCACAAAATCCCCCTCCTTGTTCGTGAAGATCGGGAAGATTATCTTCGTGAGGCCTTGCTGATAAATCGAGAATCTGGGCTGCAGCACCGTTTGCCCCATCATGAAAAGCCCGACTGAGAAGACAAACATCGTAATCAGTATCAGAGCGAGACATGCTGATCTGAATTCTAGACTGCCCGCGATCACTGTCAATTGGAGATACCACGCCAACAATATGCCCGGCACGCAAAACGCTGAAACGGTGAGGAACACCGCCAGAATCCTCCTCCATTTTGGATTGGGGCGGGTGGAATGTATCAGAGCACCTCGCTCAGGATTCCCTTGGCTGTTCATCTCTTAGATGTCACCGCCCTCGATGGAATTCCTCCGCCAGCATCAAGCAGTGGCGGGATATTCGCCAGCGTTCTTAATCCTTTTTTAGCCAATGCGCCCGCCCATGTGTGACGCAATTGGGCGGGACGGCTTCTTCTACGGCTTCGCAAGAGGAATGCTGGAATCTATGCAGGCTCACCCTATGAGTGCTGAGACGATGCGAACCAGAATGGCGGGGACAAGGGGTAGAGAACGCCGATGCGTGGCGGGTAGCAGCCACGGTATACCTACTTAGGGATAACAAGCGGGGCGATGGCGATGGGGGTGATCCCCTCACGCGGGCTTCAACCCTCAGCAACACTCAAGTAAAGGAGAGCGGATGCGTGCGCGGGGATCCGTCTGCCGCAGAAACCTGATGACGCCGCAATCGATGTCGTTGAACGCTGGAAGGACCTCGACTTCCGAGTGCTCCCGATAGACCCGCTCGACCTCGAGATACTCGGCAAGCTCGTGAAAGATTCCAGGAAGACTAACATCGGAATAGCCAAGGAACTCAGCGTCAGCGAAGCCACCGTGCGGAAGCGCATCAGGAAAATGGAGAAGATAGGGTTGATTCGTGGCTATTCAGCGAAGGTCAACTTCGGATTGATGGAGAATCCCGTGAAGGCCTACGTGACTGTCAAGGTGAGCGGCGAACACCGGAGAAAGGTCACCAAGCAGCTCGCCCGGCACCCGAGGACCATCGCCGTCTACAAGTTGGCGGGAGAGAGTGACATCATGGCGGTAATGTTGTTCCCTAGCACGAGGGAATATCAAGACTTCGAGGACAGGCATCCCAAGGTCAAGGGCGCGAGGAGCGTCACAATGCAGGTGGTCATGAGCCCGTACAAGGGCGTCGTCTGGAGCGGGGCCTAGCCCTCACTTCGTCCTCTTCGGCTGGTCGTACCTGTATCTTCCTCCCAGCCTCCTCATCCCGCCCTTGACGCCGAGGCGCACCGCCATCAGTCCCGGGTGGACCTTGTTGAATGGCGGGAGGTACCTGGTGTGCCTCTCGATCTTCCTGGCGGGACTGGCGGTGCCGGCCTGTTCGAATGACGTCCTCACCGCCATCGGCCTCTTGGCGGGAGCCGCCGCCACCTGCTTCGTCCTGTAGTGGTTCAGAAGCTCGGTGCCCTGCGGATGGCCGCCTAGCCCCGCCAGCATCTTGTAAAACCGCGGGACGAACCCGATGGCCAGCCTGCTCGTCATCCTAGACTCGTCCGTGAGGTAGTAGGGGAGCAGGCACACGGAATCCTTGCCCGCCATGAAGCCCGTGAGCGCGACGCCGATCTTCATCTTCGCAGCGAGCGCGCGCGTCTTCGCCACCGCCTCCGCGAGCTTGTTCGCCGGCACGACGGACGGGATGAACACGAGCCCGCCGCTGACCCTCCTCGTGCGGAACACGTCGAACCGCGACTGCCATGACCTCATCGCGTCATCGTTCGGAAGCTTCGTCCCGGCGGCGGATGTCATCGCCGAATCGACTGCCCTCTCCCTCTCCGCCATCTTGTCCTTCGCGCCTTCGAGTATCACGTAGACCTCGCAGTTCCTCTCCGGCTTCTCCGGCTCGAGGTTGCGCTGGAACTTGAAATGCACTTCATCGAGGAAACCGATGTGCCAGGCGTCCGCACCGCAGTTCACAGCCGCCATGATGGACCTCAGCGCGTCGGGCAGCGTGGGGAACGAGTACGCGAGCGGCCTCACTTCCTCGGGGGCGGGAAGGCACTTGAGCGTAACCTTCGTGATGATCCCGAGCGTGCCCTCGGAGCCCTCCAGAAGGACGCTGGCCTGCGGTGGCGGGAGCGGGTCTGACGGCGTGAGGGCCGTGCCGTCCTCCAGCACGACCTCTGAACCAACCGCCCAATCTCGGGGACCGCCATGCTTCAATGCGCCGAATCCCAACATCCCGGACGCAAGGGAACCGCCCAACGTCGAGGAAGGGGCGAACACCGAATGAACAGGTAGGATCAGCTTGGCCGACTCCGCGGCCTTCATCGCGTCCAGCCAAGTGCATCCCGCCTCGGCCTCGATCCGAGCAGAGTCCTTGTCCACATTCAGAATCTTGTTCATCGACCTCATGTCGATGAGAATGCCGCCACGCGTCGGCACAGAGGCGCCGAACATGGTCGTCCCGGCCCCGCGCGGCACGACCGGGACGTTCCTCTTCCTCGCCACCGCCAGGACCGTCTTGACGTCCTCGGTGCTGCGGGGAATGACGACCACATCGGGTCTGGTCCTCCAGCTGAGCGCCGCCAGCTTCGGGAGGGCGGTCATGTCGTGGCTGTAGAGGCCGGTTTCGAAGAAGTCGCCCGACGCTCGGTCCGTGCCGAGTATTCCGCCGAGGCGGTGGGCAGCATCGTTGGCGCGGGACACGGTAGCCTCCTTTTACGTGCGGCGGGAAGCAAGGAGACCGCTTAACCTTAACGCGTATGCCGGATCAGCGGCTGTACCTGTCCTCTGTCCAAGGATCCGCCGTGTCGCTGTATCCGCGCTGCTCCCAGTAGCCGACCTCCTCGTCGATGGTGAACCGGATGGTCTCCACCCACTTCGCGCTCTTGTAGCCGTACTTGTCGGGGATGACCATCCTCAACGGCCCGCCATGCTTCGCCTCCAGCGTCTGCCCGTCGAGCATGTAGGCGAGCATCACGTTCCCCGCCAGCAGGTCCGCGAGCGGGAGCGAGGTGGTGTACCCGTCGCTGCATTCGAACGTCACGAAGCGCACCTCGGGTTTCAGCTTGGCGGCATCCACAACGGTCTGGAATAAAACCCCGTCCCACTTGTTGTCGAGGCGGCTCCAACCGGTCACGCAATGGAAGTCGGCGGTCTCGGACATACGCGGCAGCTTCAATACCTCTGCAAAAGTCAGCTTCAGCGGCTTCTCCACAAACCCTTCAATCCGCAGCCGCCACGTCCCCTCGTTGAACTTCGGGACGACGCCTAGGTCGAGGCGTGGGAGTTTGCCCGTCACTCGCTGCCCGGCTGGAATTCTCTCTTTTGTCACGTCTGAAAATAGGCCACGTGCGGCAATAAACTTGGCGTTGACTCCCCCTCAAGTAACTCCCTATGACCATTCTCCGCATGACAATATGAGTATCCCGTTTGCCGCTTACTTATCCCGCAATCGAGCGCGACAGTGGAGGACGGTCCCCTAATCCTCTGTAGCAAGTGGGTTTTGAATCGCCCCTCCGCCGCATAACTTGTCGACATGAAAAAGGGAAAAGTGCCCGCCCCCGTGGGCGGGCTTGGGGGGAACTAGAGAGACGGGATCTTCAAGCTCTCGTGACAGGTTCCAAGGTTCGTTGATACGAAAATTCCTAGGAAATGGAACAGTATTAAATATGCCCGTTTTATTAAGTCGCGCAAATTCATTTCATGGGGAGATGAATAATTGAACTCGATGAATAAGAATGCAAGACTCGCTGGGCTATTTTATCTGATCTACATTTTAACCCAGGCCTTGGCAGCATATGTTCGCTCTCAAATCATTGTGTTCGGCGATGCCGCCGCAACGGCTCGCAATATATCGACCAACGAGCTTCTGTTCCGCCTTGGTTTCGTTACCCAGATAATTTCGGCCTTATTCTTTGTTTTGGCGGCATGGGGCCTGTACGTGCTATTGAAATCGGTCAACAAAGATCTCGCATTATTGCTCCTGTTATTGAACCTAGCCGGGGTCGTGGTCGAGTGCATTAACATGCTCAATCTGTTTGCGGCCCTACAACTTCTGAACGGAGCCGATTACCTGAACGTGTTTTCGGCCGGTCAGCTTCAGGCCCAGGCCCTAACATATCTCAATCTGTACACCAACGGGTTCATGATCGCTCAGATCTTCTACAGTGCCTGGTTGCTCCCCCTCGGTTATCTGGTCTACCGATCGGGCTTCCTTCCCCGATTCTTGGGCATATTGCTGATTATCGACTGTTTTGGCGTCTTGATATGGTTCCTTCAGTTCTTCCTGCTACCTGGATATGCTGTGATTTCTTATCCCAGTTGGGCGGTGGGCTTCATCGCCGAGGTCTCGCTAACCTTATGGCTCTTAGTAAAGGGAGTGAGGGACAGTGGACAGGCTTCGACGGAGGCTGTCTAGTCCTTCATGATCATTCCTTTTTGCTCAAAAGGAAAATGCGCTACGAAGGGGCGATAATGAGCATGGATAGTGGAACCGGCGAGATATTCGAAGACAGTTGAACAACCATGGAAACCCGAG